>CAIRNL010000157.1 GCA_903879975.1 uncultured Chloroflexota bacterium
AGCAGCGCAGCATGTACAGCGATTTGCCAAATCGCTCCGTCCTAGCACACAGAGGCCTACGCCAATCGGCAGTGATGGAGCAGCGCAGCATGTACAGCGATTTGCCAAATCGCTCCACAAAACCGCCGGCCTATCTGCGCCCATCTGCCCTAGGGGCTTCGTGCCGACACTCTCTGTCCTGCTTTGTGCCGACAATCTGCTACTCCCTACGATACATCTTCGCCATCTCTGGGATTTCGACGGCAACCGGCTGGGCAGATTTGGCAGAAGCAATGCACGCATCGGCCACCAGCATAGACGCATAGCCATCCCATGCCGAAGGGCCCGTCGGCGCACCGGTCTGCACGGAGCGTATCCAGGCTCGCACCTCGTTGAGGTAGGCAGTGTCGAAGCGCTGCAGCCAGTCTTCTTCTACCCACCGCCCGCGCTGATTTTGCCGGCTGACCACCGCACTGCGCAGCGAGGCGGTCTGCACAGTGCCGGTTTCGCCGGTCATCTTGATGTCGACTTCGTAGCCGTACCCCGCCTCCATATTGCACTCGATCAGACCAACCGCTCCGCCGCGATAGTGCAGCTGGATCAGCATCAGCCGTGCCGTCTCAGGCCGCTCCGCGCTGTACGGAGCATAGCTTGTGTAGACGCGTACGATCTCGTCGCCCATCATCCAGCGCGCCGAGTGGATGTCATGTACCGCCGAGTTGGTGACCACGTCCTCCACGCTGCGCCAAGAAAGCGTGCCGCCATTGACGTGCGTGCCATGAAAAGCCAGCGCCTTGCCCAGCGCGCCGCTCTCCATCATCTGCCTCACGCGCACGTGCGCCGGATCATACTCGCGCATCAGACCCACCTGGACGAGACGCCTGCCACCGCCAACCTCGGCGTCGACAATCTGGCGCGCCTCGCCTGCCGTCAATGCCAGCGGCTTCTCGCACAGCACGGGCTTGCCTGCCGCAATGCATGCCTGCGTGAGGGCGGCATGGAAACGATCCGGCGCAGCGACCAGAACCGCTTCCACCTCTGGATGGCAGATCAGGTCGTTGGCGTCAGTGAAGGCGTGCGCCGCACCACACTCCGCGGCGACCTGCTGCAGCCGTGCCATATCCACGTCCGCCAGGGCCACGACCCGCGCCGCCGCCACCTCGTGGGTCAGGTTGCGCACATGGCGCCCACCCATGCCGCCAGTGCCGATAACACCGACCCCTACCGGAACCAGCCTGCCCTTCTCAGGACTCATAGCGAACCCCCGTCACAACATCCCAACTCTCGATAGGCGGTGGCACGGGTTGGGGACCAGCGCCAGCGACCGATTGGTCAAAGTCGACCACGCTGCCTGTCATCACTCCCGACTCATCCGACGCCAGGAAAGCGATGGCGCGCGCCACTTCCTCGACTTTGAGCAGACGGCCAAAAGGCTGGCGCGCCTCGGCCTGCGCCAGCCACTCCGCACCGGCACCGTGGTAGCGCTTCTGAATCTCGTCCTCGCCCGGTGTGTCCATCCAGCCCAGCGATAGAGTGTTGATCCGAATATGGCGGCGCATCACCGCATAGGCAGCATTCTTGCCCAAAATGTTCAGCGCAGCCTTAGAGGCCGCATAGGGCGCCAGCATCGGCACGCTGCCATAAGAGGCCACGCTGGAAATGTTGACGATAGAGCCGGCGATCTCCTGGCGCTCCATCCGCTGGATCGCTTCCTGCATGAGAAAGAAAGGCGCACGCACGTTGATCGCCATCATACGGTCGAACAGCTCCGGTGACGTATCCCAGATCGTGCCACGCTCAGTCAGCGCCGCACAGTTGACCAGAATGTGCAGCGCCCCAAAGTGCTCCTCCGCTGCAGCGATGATGCGCCGACAGTCGTCCACACTCGCCAGGTCGGCCTGCACGAAATGAGCCGTACAGCCGTCGCCGCTCAGGTCGGCTGCAACAGCCGTGCCGCGTCCCTGGTTGCGCCCGGTAATGATCAGCCCGCGGATGCCACGCACTTTGAAAAGGCGCGCAGTCGTTTCACCGAGCCCCTGCGTACTGCCGGTGATAACGGCAACCTTGCCCTCGAAGCAAGACAGATCAGGCATGGTGAACCTCGACCGTTTCCCACGCCCCGCTTTCCCACGAGCGGATCATCGCCTGCTGCACCCTAGCCACTGCAACAGCTTCGGCAAAGCCCGGCGCACCCTGCTTCCCGGTGACGATCGAGTGGAGAAAGTTGTAGGATTCGATGGCTTTCAGATCGTCGTAACCCAGCCCAGCCGCCCATGCCGGGTTGAAGTGGCCGTGGTACGGGTGAGCGGGGCCACTCTGCAGGGTCAAGTAGCCATCTTCAGCGGGATTGGCGTCATTGCGCCACTGCAGCCGCAGCTCGTTCATGCGTTCGAAATTCCATTGGATAGCACCCTTGGTACCGTGAACTTCGAACGACATGTCACACTTGGCGCCGTTGATGACACGGCACGACTCCAGGTGGCCGCGCGCACCATTGGTGAAACGCACCAGGGCGCTCACGTAGTCTTCGTTGGTCACATCGCCCTTGGGACTGTCGACCCCACCGACGTCGTAGTGGGTGCCGACGCCGGGTTGGGGAATAGGCCGCTCGCGGATGAAAATTTCCTTGTCGCTCGTCAAGGACGCAATCGCGCCGGCGATCATGTGTGCCATATCAATCGCGTGGGACATGAGATCGCCCAGCGTCCCCAGCCCCTGTGCCTCGTCGAAACGCCAGGAGAGAAAACCGTCCGGATTACCGGCATAGCCGTTGAGAAAGCGGCCGTGGTAATGGGTCAACTGCCCTAACTTGCCCTCTTCAATCAGCCTGCGCGCATACTGTACGACGGGTGCCCAGCGATAATTGAAGCCAACGAAGGTCAGCACGCCGGCCGCATGCGCAGCTTCTGCGCTGCCCAGCGTATCCTCCGGAAAGCGGCCGACCGGCTTTTCACAGAGAATGTGCTTGCCCGCTGCAGCTGCAGCACGGTTGATCTCCAGATGCATACCGTTCGGCGCCGTCACGCTGACCGCTTCCACTGCCGGGTCATGGACGACTTCATGCCAGTCTGTGACGTAATGGTCGAAATCGAAGCGCTCCATCGCGCCGCGCGCGCGCGCCTCAACCGGATCGGCGCATACCACGAGCCGCGGCCGAAACCCTGCCGCTGGAAAACGATCCTGAATGGACCGATAGGCGCGGCTGTGGGCTTCTCCCATCCAGCCCATGCCGATCACGCCGATACCGATTGTGCGTGTCATAAGAATTACTCCCCAATAGACCACTTCGCATAGAACACGGGCAACACAGATTGGACGGCTTTTCGCTGACCAGATCCACCTGGCTCAGCCGAATCCGCGCCAACCCCAGTCCCCCTCGACCCACCTGGCTCAGCCGAATCCGCGCCATCCCCAGTCCCCCTCGACCCACCGGGTTCAGCCGAATCCGCGCCATCCCCAGTCCCCCTCGACCCGGCGGAACCGCACTACACTTCGCTCGCAATCGTTGCATCCACCCAACGCCCTCCCTGGGCGTTCGATTCGACCGCTGCCTCTACGAACTTGACGCCCAGCACACCATCTGCCACAGTGGGATAGGTTTGCGAGAGCGGATCCGCCGCAGTGCCGTTGCGGCGTGCCAGCACGGCGTCGGCAATGTCACTGTAGATGTTGGCGAAAGCATCGATAAAACCTTCCGGATGGCCTGGCCAGAGGCGCGAAATGCGGCGTGCGGCTGGGTCGAGATAGGCGGCGCCGCGTGCCAGAATCTGCTGCGGGCCGTCCACGGGGCGCAGGATCAGTTCATTGGGTTGTTCCTGCACCCATTCCAGACTGCCCTTTTCGCCGTAGACGCGCATTCGTTGCCCGTGAAGGTTGCCCGTCGCCACCATGCTCACCCACATCAGCCCGCGCGCACCGTTGCTGAAGCGCAGCTTCACGTGGCCATTGTCGTCGGTCTGGCGCCCACGGACGAGCGTGGAAAGCTCCGCCGACAGTTCGCTGATCTCCAGCCCCGTGACGAAGCGCGCCAGGTGATGGGCATGGGTGCCCAGGTCGCCGATCACGGTCGACTTGCCGGCAATCGAAGGGGTCGTGCGCCAGGTCGCCTGTTTGTGCCCCTCCGCCTCCAACAGTGTAGAGGCCCAGCCTGACGCATGCTCCACCTGCACCAGCCGCACCTCGCCCAGCACCCCAGCCGCCACCATTGCCCGCGCCTGCCGCACCATCGGATAGCCAGAATAGTTGTAGGTGACGCCAAAAATCACTCCCCTCGCACGCGCC
>CAIRNL010000158.1 GCA_903879975.1 uncultured Chloroflexota bacterium
GCGCTCTCTCTGCTCATGATCGCACGGAGCTGGTGTAGAAAACGCGAGACACTCCGCACCAGCAGGATCAACGCCTCCTCGACGCGGTTCGTGGGTGCCCAATCCTGCCCCTGCTCGGTGCTCAGTGCCGGCTCTGTCGCAGGAAAGCGCAGGTCGGCTGGGCTGGCCGAGCCCTTTTCTGGCGATTGTCCGCTAGCCGCAGCTGCGACGATGCTCTCCGTACGAGCTGGATGGACCGCATCGATCAGTTCGTGAATAGAAGCGACCAGCGCATCAAGCTTGGCGGGGGTGATGGACTCACTTTGCTCCCCATCCAGGCGCGTTGCCGCTGTGTCGGTGCCATCGTCTGCCATCCCGTGGACAGCTGGCGACGTGCTGACCGTGTCGGCTGCAGCCCCGTGTGGAGAGCGGTCGGCACGTACCGGTTCGACACGCTCGACCCGACCCTGTTCCGACAGTTCATCTGCAGCGATTGCCGCGATCGTCATGGCCGCAATCGTGCCCGGATGGAGGCTGGTTGGTTCGGCGCAGCTTCCCATACCAGAAGGGGCAGGCGCCGCAGCCGCCTGATCGACACGCAGTGAATCTCCCACAAAACCGTCGCGGGTCTCGCGACGGGCTGCATCTGTTGTCTCCGCTTGCCCGACTTCAGCCGCCGGCCGCTCTGCCGCAGCGACGGCGGCAACCGTGCCCAGCCCTGCGACAGGCACAGCGGTGTGGCGCTCCTCAGCGGGGGGCCGTACAGCGGCTGCATCCAGGACGGGTGCTTGTCTGGTCTCCGCCGCCGGCTGTTGTGCCGCAGCGACGGCGGCAACCGTGCCCAGCCCTGCGATAGGCACAGCGGTGTGGCGCTCCTCAGCGGCGGGCCGTACAGCGGCTGCATCCAGGACAGGTGCTTGTCTGGTCTCCGCCGCCGGCCGCTCTGCCGCAGCGACGGCGGCAACGTTGCCGGCACTGGCCGGCACTGCACGCTCTATCTCTGCAGTCCAAGGAACAGGCTCAACGCGGACGCCGGTGGGTGCAGGCTGATCTCCTGCCCATGACGGTGCCGACGCCACAGCGAATGGAACGCGGGTTGTCGCAGGGTGCGCTGCAGCGGACGGAAATGCTGCTTTTGCAGGATCGGCCGCCCCATCAGAAGATGTTGCCGCTGCCGAAAGTCTGTGTTCCGCAGTGGATGGGGTAGAGGTCACTTGGGCGGCTGCCGTCGGAAAGAGGCTGCTGCGTGGCGTTGCAGAAGGCTGCAGCGGCGAAAGGAAGCGGTGAACCGGCGCCGTTGGCTCCTCACGACTTGCAGCCAAGCTACCGGCCGCCGCCATGGCCGCACGCTGGCTGCTGGCTTCCGGCACACCCCTTGGCGGCAAGGCGGGCGGCGCTGCTGCCATACTGCGTTCCCCGTTGATCGGTGCTGTCCCGACGAAGCTGTACATCGCCGCCGGGAGGTCGGCAGGCGGCGCAGCAGCTACTGCCGCCTCATCCTCGATGTCGAGGTAGGCGCCAGGGTCATTGAAGGAGGGGGATACCCAGCTCTCACCTGAGCCGGCGGCAACGGATTGGCTCTCCCGCGCTATGCTGTAGGAACGTAGCATGGCCTCCAACTCGGCGATGCGCCGGTTTTCGATGCGCATGCGTTTGCGCCGGAAATACAGCCATTCCCAGAGCGTCGAAAGGGTGAAGCCGATGATAAAGCCGGCAAGTAGATACCACCAAAATGCATCCGTCATCGCATCGTCCTCCAGCGGGGCTGGTTTGGCCATGAACCCCAGCCATCGAAGGCCACGAAGTCAACGTAATCATACAACGGAGAGATCGGCGTGTCAACGATCCGCTGTGGCGCGCCGCTGGCGGGCTGCTTCAAAGAGAACCACCGAGCCGGCGACGGCTGCGTTGAGTGACTCGACCGCTCCCGCCATCGGGATCTGGATGCCGGTGCTGCGCACACGCACGGGCATGCTGGTCCCATGTGCCTCGCTGCCGATGATCACCGCACAGCTCCGGCACCAGTCGATCCTATCGTATCGATTGGGGGCATCGGCGTCTGCCACGTACCAGACCATCTCGGCCGGTAAGAGTGTAGCCACTTCTTCCCAGTTGGCACAGGGACGCAAAGGCAACCGGAAATGCGCGCCCATTGCGGCGCGCACCACCTTGTCGTTGAAGGGATCGACTGTCCCTGGCCCAACGATCACGCCGTCGGCGCCGGCAGCCTCTGCGCTGCGCAACAGCGTGCCAGCATTGCCCGGATCACCGATGCCGTCGAGGACAAGGAGGAGCGTGGGCTGCGCGGGCAGGGCCAGCTTGGGCAGAGGCAGGACGGCTGCGATCCCTTGGGGTGTGACTGTTTCTGCCAGCGAGCTGAAGACCGCAGGCGCGCAGCCAAAGCACGGGCAGCCCGTTTCCTGCAGTTGCGCCAGTAAGCGGCTACCCTCGCTGCCGCTCAGCATCTCCGGCGCATAGAAGACTGTCTCTGGACGCATGCCGCTCTGCCAGGCATCGGCCAACAGCCGGACGCCTTCGACGAGCAGATGGCCGGCTGCCAGGCGCCCTTTGCGTGTGTGTAGTTTGCGCGCCGCCTTGATGCGCGGGTTTTCGATGCTGGTGAGGAGGTCGGCTGGCCTATTCATGAGTATTGGTGCCAGGATAGAAAATGCGGCAAGAGCCATTCAGCCCTTGCCGCACATTTTCCGTGGGAAGCCTGGAGCCGACAAGCCGGTGACGGCGTCAGTTCAACTGGGCCTTGGCGACGTCGGCAATTTTGGCAAACGTCGCAGCATCGTTGGCGGCAATGGCGGCCAGAACCTTGCGGTCAACCTGCACATCGGCCTTCTTGAGCCCGTGGATGAGCTGGCTATAGCTGAGGCCATTCAGCCGAGCCGCCGCATTGATGCGCTGAATCCACAGACTGCGGAAGTCGCGCTTGCGGTTGCGGCGGTCACGATAGGCATAAAAGAGGGACTTGAGCATGGCCTGGTTGGCACGGCGAAAAAGCTTCGAGCGCGTGCCATACTGTCCCTTGGTAAACTTGAGTACTTTCTTGTGCCGCTGATGGGCATAGACCTTTGGTCTTGAGCGTGGCATCTTTCATCTCTCCTTCCGTGAGGGCGGGACTGGCTTGAACATCGCTCCCTGTATGGCGGAGCCGTCCTGCCGAAAGCCAAACCGCTTACGAGCCGTTCACGTGCGGTAGGTAGGTCAATTGGACTGAGATTACTACTTGGCGGAACCGCCGGCCGTCTGTTTTACCTGCTTGACGATGTACTTGATATCGCTGGAAACCGCATGGCGGAAGTCACTGTTCTTGCTTGACTTCTTGCGGCGGCGCAGGTGGGTGCGGCCGGCCATCATGCGCATCACCTTACCATTCTTGGTCAGGCGAAAGCGCTTGGCCGTTCCCTTGTGCGTTTTTATCTTGGGCATGATAGCCTCCTCTACCTTGTCTCTTGATTCATGCGGCTTCCCACGCAGACATACAAAAACGGGCACAAAGGCCCGTCTTGTTGCGAACCGCAGCACCCTAGAATACCCGACACACGGCAAAATGTCAATTGAAGCTGATACCCAACACAAAAATGTCTGCTGGCGAGGGCCACCCAGCCAACGTCTACGCAGCCGGCGCTAAAATCATGATCATGCTGTTGCCGTCAAAGGCGGGCATGGACTCCACGGTGGCGACATCAGCTGTGTCGTTTGCCACACGCTCCAGCAGCACACGCGCTACTTCGGGATGTTGCATCTCGCGGCCACGAAACCGAATGCGCACACGTACTTTGGCACCTTCCTTGGTAAACTTGCGGATGCGGTTGATCACGACCTGAACGTCATGCTCATCTGTCTTGGGGCGCAGGCGCAGTTCCTTGACCTCGATCTGCTTCTGCGCTTTGCGCGACTCGCGCTCACGTTTCTGCTTTTCGAAGAGGTACTTGCCGTAGTCCATCAGTCGACAGACAGGCGGGTCTGCATTGGGCGCCACCTCGACCAGGTCTAATTCCTTTTCCGTCGCAATCGACAGGGCATCTCGGATGTGGAGAATCCCCAGTTGCTCGCCGGAAATGTCGATGACCCGCACCTTGGGTGCTCGAATCTCAGAATTGATCCGGGTCGTGTCCACTGGACTGTTTCGTGTAAAGTCTTTCCTCGTAATATGAATGCTCCTTAGTAGTCAACAATCGTGGAAACACGTGCTGTCCTACGTTGCTGAAAGCAGTGTACATCGGCACGCAATTCCACCAGAACTGGTAGCGGAGTATAACACTCTGCCTCTGGTGCGTCAAGTGGAAGGCTGATTTTCCCGCTGATTTTTCTTCCAGGGAGCGAATCACAGAGATGCATCCGCTGGCCGATAGAAACTAGGACTTTGCAAATTCACCCCCTCAGCAGCAGCGATGCCCGAAAATCCCAGTTTCCACCGCTCGCTAGCGTACCCAGTCATGCGTGACCCATGACTCGTGACCCGTGCGGCCAACCCACGTCAGAGGATGGTACTGCGGCCGGCAATCTGCTGTTGGACAAAGTCCAGAAAGGCGCCGAAGAGCATGCCGTTGACGCGCGATCCGTCCCGCTTGCGCAGCGCAATCGTCTGATCGGCCATCTCCTGATCGCCGACGACCAGCATGTAGGGTATCTTCATGAGCTGGGCGTCGCGAATCTTTGCATTCATGCGTTCGGCGCTCAGGTCCGCATCGGCGCGCACGCCCGCTCCCTGCAGATCGCTCGCCAGGCGCATGGCGTACTCGTTGTGCTCAGACGTGATCGGGATGACGCGCGCCTGCTGCGGCGCCAGCCATACCGGAAACGCACCCGCATAGTGCTCGATCAGGAAACCAATCATGCGCTCGTGCGTGCTCAACGGCGCCCGGTGAATGCACAGCGGCGTCTCCTCTTTGCCCTCACTCGTCGTGTAGCGCAACTCGAAGCGGTTGGGCTGGGCGAAGTCAACTTGATTCGTCGCCAAGGTGAACTCGCGGCCGATCGCACTCCAAATCTGCACATCGATCTTGGGTCCGTAGAAGGCGGCCTCGTCCTGCACTTCCACATACGGCACGCCGCCATTGTCCATCGCTCGGCGCACCATCCCCTCCGTCTTCAACCACAGCCGCTCGTTGTCAATGTATTTTTTGCCCAGCCCCCGGCGATGGTGTGTGCTCAGGCGCATGACGAATTTCTCAATGTTGAAGATGTCGAAGTAGAGGCGATACAGGGCGATCACCGCCATGAACTCCTGCTCGAACTGCTCTTCCGTGCAGTAGATGTGCGCATCGTTCATCTGCATGGAACGCACACGCATCAGCCCGAAAAGCTCGCCACTCTTTTCGTAGCGGTAGCATGTGCCGTACTCAGCCAGCCGCAGCGGTAAATCGCGGTAAGAACGCGGCTTGGCTGCATAAATCTTGTGATGAAACGGACAGTTCATCGGTTTTACATAATATTTGACGCCCTCCAGCTCCATCGGCGGGTACATGCTGTCGGCGTAGTAGGGCAGATGGCCGCTGCGCAGGAAGAGATCCTCCTTCGTCAGGTGCGGCGAGCGGACGCGCTGGTAGCCAGCTTTGCGCTCTGTGTCGGCGGCCAGCTTCTCCAGCTCGGCGATCATGATGCCGCCGTTGGGCAGCCAGAGCGGCAGGCCAGGGCCGACTTCCTCGTCGAAGATGAAGATTTCTAGCTCACGGCCCAACTTGCGGTGGTCACGCTTTTTGGCTTCCTCCAGCAGGGTCAGGTGCTCGTTGAGTTCTTTCTTGTTGCGCCACGCCGTGCCGTAAATCCGCTGCAGCATCGGGTTGTGCTCGTCGCCGCGCCAGTACGCGCCGGCCACGCTCATCAGCTTGAAGGCGTCGGGGGGAACCTGCCCCGTGTGCTCTACATGCGGCCCACGGCACAGATCCTCGAACGTGTCCTGCCGGTACGTGCTGATGACCGGCTTTGCTCCCGTCTCATTGCCGTACTCGTCGGCACCACCTTGCTCCAGGCCGGCGATCAGGTCCAGCTTGTACGGCTGATCGGCAAAAAGCTGGCGCGCTTCGTCGGCGCTGACCTGCCGGTAGTGGAACAGGTGCTTGCCAGCAATGATCTGGCGCATGCGTTTCTCGATCTGCTCCAGATCCTCGGGCGAGAATGAGCGCAGCTTGTCGTTCTCGTCGCGGCCCAGGTCGAAATCGTAATAGAAACCCGTGTCGATGGGGGGACCAATCGCAATCTTCGCCTCTGGGTACACTTCCAGCACTGCCTGGGCCATGATGTGGGCGGCGCTATGGCGGATTTTGTACAGGTGATCCTGGTCAGATGATTGATTTGCAACCATGGTGTTCTCCTTCATTTCTGAAAATGCCGCTCTATTCGGCACTTGTTATCGCTCTTCTTCTAGCCATTTTGCTGCCCACCTCGTCAGCCAAAGCAGATGGTGCAGCCCGCGTCCGATAGGTGTTGTGGCGATCCATTCATCCGTGCGATGGGCGTTGCCCCCGTCGGTGATGCCGATGCACACCGCCGGGATGCCACGGCTCAGCGGGATATTGGCATCGGTGCTGCTGATGCGCATGCTGGGTTGCGGCTTGACGTCCACAGCGTGCAGGGAACGGATCGCTGCCTCTACCAGCGGATGGTCGTCGGCGATGCCGCCGCCAGGCCGATCGCCGATCACAGTCGCAGTGACGCTGACACCGGCCTGCTGCCAGCGCACGGTCTGGTAGCGGCCCACGATCGCTTGAACCTGTCCGACCATAGCGGCAAGCGCCGCCGGGTCCTCGCTGCGTAGATCCAGTTCCAGCCGCGCGTGTGGCGCAATGGTGTTGACGGAGGTGCCGCCTTCAATCACGCCGATGTTGAAGGTCGTACGCGGCGTGGCGGGTGGGCGCAGTTGTGTCAGTTCATCGGCCAGTTGCACGAGGACGTGGATCGCACTCGCTGCACCGTAGTCGCTCCAGCTGTGCCCGCCTGGCGCAGTTACCTCGATGGCATAGCGCCGCGCAGCAAGCGCCTGGTGTACAATGCGCGAGATTCCCATACCCTCGATCACAATGGCTGCACCGAGCACCGGTTGCAGGCGGTCGACCGCCGCACGCATGCCGCGCAGATCGCCGTTGCCTTCCTCGCCGACGTTCGCCACCAGCCACACATCCACAGGAAGGCGATCGGCGTCTCGCAGGATCTGTGCCAGCCAGAGCAGTGACGCAACGCCGATGGAGTTGTCGCCGATGCCCGGCCCAAAAAGGCGGCGATGGGCGCTGTCGTGGCGTACCGTCAGGTCGGTAGTGGCCGGAAAGACCGTGTCCGTGTGGGCGGTGATAGCCAAGGCGGGCTTTTGTTGCTGGCCGCGTGCACAAGCGTAGACGTTGTGTAAATCGTCCGTCTCCACGTCATAGCCAAGCACACGCAGGGAGTCGGCAACCCAGCGGGCGCGTTGCGCTTCAGCGCCCGTTGGCGCAGGAATCTGCTGAATTTGGATGCTAAGGTCGATGAGCCGTTTGCGTTCTGCCGAAAAGTCCATGGCTGTACTCGTGAAGAAATAAAAACAGCTCCGCCCCTTGATGGGACGAAGCTGCCGCTCGCGATTCCACCCACTTTGCCTGAATTTGCACTCAGACCACTCATGGCGCCGATAACGGGGCGAACCGGAAAGGCGTACTAGCTGTTGGCATTCCGCTATTCACTCTCAGGGGGTCTTCTAAGAATTTCCGTGCGACGGCTTTCAGCCAATGGCCATCGCTCTCTGTGCAGAAATTGAGTCTTGGAAGATGTCCTGATCAATGCTTTGACTATGTGTGGGAGATACTGGACTTGAACCAGTGACCTCTACGATGTCAACGTAGCGCTCTAGCCAGCTGAGCTAATCCCCCAATACACAAAAAAGTATATCATGGTCTCCGGCCGGCGCAAAATTTCTGCCGCACGCACGTGCAATCCAACCGGCTCAATTGGGGAAAACGTAGCCGGTCGGCCCGCCGTTCATCGCCCGCACTGCTTCACTTGTGTCGATCATGAACTGCATCAGGCGCGATTCGCGCGCCAGTAACCTGCTTTCCAGTGCCAGAATGTCCGGAACACCCGGCGCCTCCAGCAGGCGCTGCTTGTCTTTTGCACTGATCTGCAATGAGATTGCAACGAGAAACGCCAGCGTGAGCGGGTCTTCCGGCAGGCGGTCAAGTTGCAGTTTCGTCTTGCTTGCCTTCGAGAGCAGATCCACGTATTCGAGAACCTGCGGCCGCACACGGTCGCCCAGCTCAGCCGCCTGACGCGTCGCCCCGTTGGTGATCGGATGTTGGGTCACCCGTGCCGTCAGATAACTGTGGTCGTGGTGCAACTCCAGGATGCGAAAGCGCTGCGTTCCGACGGTCGTGATATTCATCTGGCCGTCCTCCAGTCGCTCGGATCGCACGATGCGCGCCGCTGTGCCGATCAGAGACGGGCGCGCCGACCCACCGACTTCCTGGCCTTCTTCGATCAGGGTCACACCGAACGAAATCTTCTCTTCGAGACAACGGCCGATCATTTCTCGATAGCGCATCTCGAAGATATGCAGCGGAAGCATCATGCCCGGAAAGAGCACAACGTTGTTGAGTGGGAAAATTGGCATTTCCATGGTGCAGTTCCGACGTACCTCAGTGCCCGAATCGACCACCAAAGCGACCAGCTATTTCTCGTTCAGCCTGCTCCCATCTCACTCGTTGTCTCCGTCGACAACTGAAAGATGGTCATCGTCGATCTTCATCAGCTCACGCATGACGACGGTGGCAAAGGCCCCCTTCATCAACATAAATGTGACAACCAAAGAGTCGCCGTCCAGGGTCACGGACAACTCCGGAACCAGGAGCCGACCCATGCGACGGGTGCCCTCGACGTGGGCGCGAGCTAGATCGTCCATGCTCACCGCTGACTCAGCCAGCACGCTCGCTTCTAATTCGCCGGCCTCTGCCTGCGCCATCCACATCTTGGTGCCAAAGAGTGGCGCTGTAAAACTGATCTCTTTTGCCGTGTAGCGCGGCCCTTCGACGCCCAGGTCGTTGACATCAAACATCCCGCCTGTGGCATATTTCTTGGCCACGTCGCCGGGCAGGAGGCGGTCAAATGCGCCCCTCTCGAAGCGGCGCACCAGGTAACGGTTGCACAGATGGCTCTGATAGCTCGACAGGAGGAAGCGACGCAGCCACGGATCGGTCTTGGGCCGCTCGCCGCCGGTCAGAAATCCCAGCCCACGCCGCACGTTTGCGCCGTTGTGTCCCATGCGTTGTGCGCCAAAGTAGTTCGGTAGCCCACGAGTTACGATCTCTGCACAGATCGCCTCCGCACGTGACAGAGCCTCCTGTGGAGAAACCGCCGGCTGCGTGATCCGGATGCGAAAGCGATTGCCGAGCAGATGGCCGAGCCGCAACTTGTTGCGATGAAACTGCGCCCAATTCACTGTAACGGGAAGCGTAGCGGCAATCTGCTCGCATGCTTCCTCGACGAACGCTGCCGGTCGATGCCCCACACTCAGGCTGAAGGTCTGCGTTGTTTGCGCATATTTGTCCTTCATCCCAGCAAAGCCTACCCCTTCGCGTTCCAGGCCAAAGAGCTTGGTCAGTTGCAGTTGGACATCCTTCGTGGTGAGGCCAGACTTTGTCAGGTTCACATACAGGTGCTGTCCTTCACCGGCTGCTTCGTACAGGCCAATCTCTTCGACGATGAAGTCTTCCGCGCAGGCACGCAGGAATCCGCCGACACCCGGCAGTGACACCGTCAAATAGGGTAAAGACAGGTCTAAATCCACACTGCTATTGTGCAGCTTGAACAGGATTTTCGCAGGAAGGCAGGTTCCAAAGCCAGCAGGACATGGCCGAGGCACGGGGATTCCTCGGCGAATGCGACGGTTGCTGGCTAGGCATCATGCCTTGGCGGCACCGTTAACGATGAAAATACGGGCTATTTTCACATCAGTACACAGGAACCTCAGTCAATCGGTAGTGATGGAGCAGCGCAGCATGTAGAGCGATTTGCCAAATCGCTCTACAAAACCGCCGGCCTATTTGCGCCCATCTGGACTAGGACGACGCGCCGGGCAGGGTCCCCACGGGCATCTATTTGCTGTTGACAAACGCCATGTGATAACAGAAGGGTGAGCCGGTCTTGGCCACGAAAGAGAAACCGGCATCTTCTACCCACCGCTTCACACTGCTGGCCAGCATGTAGGCAGGGTTGAGCAACTCTTCACTGATCCCGAGGCGCGCCCCGCCTTTGAGCACGCGGCGCAATTCAGACAGTGCCGCCGGCTTGTCAGGAATTTCGCCAAGGGTCGAAACGAGAATGGCGAGGTCGATCGAATCGTCGGGCAGGGACAGTTCATAGGCTCCGGCATGGTGGAACGTGATCCGGCTGCGGATGCCTTCCGCTTGCGCGACGCGTTCCGCCGTCGCCAACAGGGCGTTCTGCACGTCGATCGCATGCACACGGCCGTTCTCGCCGACCATGTGCGCAGCCGGCCGGGTGAAGAGGCCGGTGCCGCAGCCAAGGTCGATGACCGTCATGTCGGCGCGGATGCCATACATGCCTAGAACTTCGGCTGAATCCAGATACTGGAGCCGCATCGGGTGCTCGAGCAGCGCAGCAAATTGGCGCGGCATGGGATGGGGGCGCACGTTCTGCACAGCGCGCAGCGAGAGCTGAAAGCCAGCTACGCTGCCCACCCCCACGAACGCTATGTTGGCAAATCGATCGATGATTCCTGCCACTGTGATTTCCCCTGTCTCTAGGCGCTCTACAGGAAAGGTCGATAGAAACTGGGATTTTGCAGGTTTGCCCCTCTCGGCAGCGGCGGTACCCGAAAATCCCGGCTTCTAAATTCCATCACTGTAGCCGGCGCGCTGCGTTTCCTCTGTCGTGGGTGGAAAGCGAATCTTGAGAATTCCATTGGCAAAGGTGGCGCCGCTGGCATCTCGCTGCGCCAACACCGATGGCAGCAGCATCTCTCGCTTGAAGTTGCCAATGTTCACAAATAACTCATCGCCGCGCTTGGTCAGCTTGACTTTCTCCAGCTCAACCTGGGGCAGTGGCAGCTGCAGGACGAAATCACTGCCCTCCTCGGCAATCGATTGCATCTGGCCGCGGAAGAATAACTGGCTCGGATCGTGGTCGACAAACAGATCGGCCGCCAGCGCACGCAGCCGCTCGATGCCGACCATCTCTTGATCGTACCAGCGCGATTGCAGAATGGGCAGTGGATAGAAGTCGCGCTCGATCTCCCCCAGGTAACGCGCTTGAATCTGTTGCAGGTGGAACAGGTAGGCATCCTGGCTAGGCTCAGCCACCCAGGAACTGCCCGCGCCGTCGCTGGTGACGCCGGGCAGGATGCGGTTCACAACAGCCGCGTCTACCGGATAGCCGAAGAGGGAAAGGTAGGTGATAGCCCGTGCACCCTCCTTGATGACCATCTTCTCCGGGTTCAGCACGATGCGGTAGCTGGTCGACTCGGGGTTGGTGAGAACCGTCTGCAATTCCTTGACGCCGGCCACCAGGCTGTTCAACCCAGCGAAGACATCCTTATCCGGCACGATGCGATTCAGCAGCCCGCTGGCAATCCTGAGCGTTGTGTCACTCCACCCGCGCAGACGCCCCACATACCACTGGAAACTCTCTGGCATGGTCAGCAACCGCATGGTTTCGCCGGTGGGCGCAGCATCTACGACTACACAGTCATAGTTGCCTTGTTTGGCCTGCCTGTTGATGTGCAGGAGACTGACCACTTCTTCCATGCCTGGGATGATCGCCATTTCTTCGGCGACCGCTTTGTTCATGCCTTGTTTGCGCAGGATGTTGCCGAGGTAGCCCTGCATCTCGCCCCAGTGCTCGCGCACCTCCTCGACGACATTGATCTCCTGGGCGAACAGGTTCGGTGTCACCTGCACCGCCTGCGCACTCAGCGTGATGTCGAGGCTGTCGGCCAGGCTGTGCGCAATGTCCGTGCTGACGACTAGCGTCCGATAGCCGAGGTCAGCGCAGCGGATCGCAGATGCAGCGGCAGTTGTCGTCTTGCCGACACCACCTTTACCGAGGTAAAGAATGATTCGCATATCTTGTCCTGTTGTCTCTAGAACGTCTGCTACATGGTCTCGCTGGATTCCGCCACAACGGACGGCACGAGCGAGTACTGCTATGTTCGTGTTCGCCGGCCAGGCAAATTGATCAGCAAGAGAATGCCAAGGGCAATGGCGCTGATCGCCGTCACAGCGCCCGCTCGGCTCAGGCCAAACCAGCCCCGGATTCGCCACCAGATTGCCGGCACTTTGGCCCAGTAGGTCCAGCGCAGCGGCCAGCGCGTGCCGCTCTGGAGGACGTACTTGCCCATATGGTTGTGCGGACTCCATACGACCACGTAGACACGCCCGCCGACCAATGTGCGCGTGTCAATCGTCGGCCCCGGGTAATAATGGGCGCCTGTCAACGCATCTTGGACCGGCGCAACGAGTTCGCTGGGCGGAGGGGCAACGACGGCGCTGAAGCCTGCCGGCAGAGTGACCGGCAGCTTTTGGATGTCTGCCTTGTAGGGCAGGCTCTGTGCAACCACGGCAAAGGCCGGTATGACCGACCCACCCAACGGCAGCACGGGTACGAGTATCTGGATGCGAATGCGGTCGCCTGCCCGGCATTCGGCCGAGTAGACGTGGACTTGCCCCGGCTGCCCGATCCGGCTGAAAATCAGGCGTTTCTGCTGCAGATCAGGCAGGTGCAGGCCGGTCTGTAACGTAGCGCCGGGCAGCCCTGGAAAAATCGGGTCGCTGCCGGCCAGGTCTCTTCCGGTTCGTGCCGGTTGACTGCGTATCATGCTCATAGGAGTCGTACAATCCGTATCGTTTTGCCAAAGGCGAACTGGAACGATTGCTTTGTGCCCTTGAAAAAGTCTAGCATTGCCCCCCGAACGCGTCAATTTCTCCGGCTTTGGCGCGCTTTGGCACTCCTAAATCGCTCAATAATACGTGCCGATGCCTCCAAATGTTGCGCGCCGTCGCTCTCCCCTTCTGCCCAGGTCTCCCACAACGGTGCCGATCCCTGGCAGTTCGTTCCGATTTGCAGGCGCAATGTCAGCCCAAGAGTCTTGACCAGGGTCGGTGCATGGTTTACCATAGCCGACATGAATGGTGCCGAATCGCTTGACCGCCCAGTATTCTCGCTTGTGATCCCAGTCTGGAATGAGGAAGCGATCATCCCTGTCCTCTACGCTCGCCTGGTTGAGGTCATGGAGAAAACCGGCGATCCGTGGGAAGTGATCTTCGTCAATGACGGGAGCGCAGACCGGAGCCTGGAACTGCTCGTCGCACTGCATACACAGGACAGACGGGTCAAGCTGCTGAGCTTCAGCCGGAATTTTGGCCATCAAATCGCAATTACCGCCGGCTTTGACTATGCAGACGGCGATGCGGTGATTGTCATGGATGCCGATCTACAGGACCCGCCCGAAGTCCTGCTGCGCATGATCGAGAAGTGGCGCGAGGGCTATGATGTGGCCTATGCCGTGCGCACGAAACGCCAGGGTGAGACGCGCTTCAAGCTCTGGACGGCATCGCTTTTCTACCGTTTGATCCGCACCATCGCAGATGTGGATATCCCACTGGATGCCGGCGATTTCCGGCTCATGGACCGACGCGTCGTGCTGGCCATGCGTCGCCTGCGCGAAAGGAGCCGCTTCATGCGCGGGCTCAGTAGTTGGGTCGGCTTCAAGCAGGTCGCTGTCGAATATGAGCGGGCGCCGCGCTACGCGGGTGAAACCAAATATCCCCTGCGCAAGATGTTGCGCCTGGCCAACAACGCCATTACCAGCTTCAGCCATGTCCCGCTGCAGATGGCCACCTACACTGGCTTTTTCTTTGCCGGCCTCAGCGGCCTGGGCATTGTCACTGCTGTGCTGCTGCGCCTCTTTGGCCATGACGTGCTCTTCGGGCAGGCCACGACGCTGGTCAGCGTACTCTTTCTGGGCGGTATCCAGCTGATCTTCCTCGGCATTCTCGGCGAATACCTCGGCCGTATCTACGACGAAGTCAAGAATCGCCCGCTCTATATCGTCTCTGACGCCTATGGCTTCGATTCGCCCGCACTGCCCATGCAGCATCGCCGAACCCGCTCCGCAGCGGCCGAACGTACACCCTCTCCCTCCTGATATCTTCGCCTTGAAAGAGAGATGGTATCATACGGCGCATGGCTGAACGGATTCGCCGGCTACTTTCGCCGGATTTGATGGCGAGATTCATTGCGTTTCCCTCCCAATTTGATCGACGAGAGCAACATCTGGTGGCGATGGCGGTGGTCGTCGGTACGGTCGTGTGGGGCGCTGTCTATCTGCTCAAACTCTCTGTCCACTGGCTGTTGGAGCACGTTCTGCAAACCGCCGCACAGACGCCTTTCCAATGGTTTATTTTTGTGCCGCTGGTGGCTGGTAGCTTGATGGTCGCCGCGTTGGCGGCATGGCGTACCAGCTACGTCTATTACCGGGATAAAGAGAATCACCTGCATGTGCTCAACGATGTCGAGGGCGACGGTCTAGAGCGGACGATCGGTCTCTACTATACATCTGAACCTGTATTGGATCGCGCACTGCTGGGTACGCAGGGCGTGCGGGCGCGCTGGGAACTGCCCACCTTCAGCCTGGCTTTCCGCAAGTTTGCGACAACACTGGTCACGCTCGGCAGCGGCGGTTCCGGTGGGCTTGAGGGGAGCGTTACCCTCATCGGCGAGAGTCTGGCCGTCGGCCTCTTCAAGCCGAGGCCGCGCATCCGCTCGCACAACCTCTGGGTGCTGCGCTTCTGGCGCTGGTGGCGCATGCTCGACCCGGACGAACTCCAGACCGCCCAACTCAGCGGTGTGGCCGCGGCCGTGTCGACGTTGCTCGGTGCCCCCCTGGCTTTGGCAACCATGAGCACCATCACGTCGGGCGGTTCCGCAGGGATGCTTGTGCCCTCCATGTATCTGGGCAGTATGTCCGGTGTCATCGTCGCTCAGATTTTTGGCTATACGGACTTCATGCTGGTGATTCCTTCGATTACAGCCAGCCTGGTGTCGCTGATCAATGTGCCCCTCACGGCAATCATGCTCACGGTGGAACTTTTCGGCGCCAGCTATTTGCTGCCCGCGTTGGTAGTCCTGCTGGTGACCCTCCTGCTCTCCCATCCAACCAGTGTCTATCGCACCCAGCGCGACCAGGACGAAAGCCGCGAGATCCTCCCAAGCTATGGCGTGCGTCGTATCAACGTGCCGCCAACCTGGGAAGGCAAGACCCTGCGTGATCTGGCCCTGCGTGACCGCTACGATGTCAACGTGATTGGCTATGTGGAGAACCGTGCTCAGGGCGCTCAGGTAACGCCCTATGTATCGGCGCTCCGCCCACTCCGCACCAGCGATCGTCTGATCGTGTTGGGCAAAAATGACGCGATCGGCGCCCTCTTGGTCGACCTGAATACCATAGACACTGGCAGGATATCAGCGCAGTTGCCAGCCCCAACAAAGGGCGATCGGGCGGATGTTGCTGGCTGAATCGCACGGCTGCATCGCCGGTCTTGCTGCGCACAGGCTTGATAGCGGTCGACGCTGCGCAGCGTGCGGCCGCCTCCATTGTGGCAGATGTGGAGGCACTGCCGCCGCCGCCGTCCATCTGCGGCAACGGCAGAAGGTCGATGCCGCAGATCGACGCCTTGCCCGCGCTGGATGTTCTGATCTCTACGCCGAGCATCAACGCGCGGAAACCCATGTTGCATCTGACTGAGGAGGACTTCGATCGCATCGTTGGACTCAACCTGCGCGGAATTTTTTTCGCTTTTACGCGCCGGCGGACGACGCATGGCGGCCGCCGGCCGTGGTCGCACGATCGTCTTCTCCAGCATCCGCTCGCAGGTCATTGAGCCAGGCCAGAGCCTCTACGCAGCCACCAAGGCGGGCACGGTACAGCTGATCCGCACCCTGGCAGCCGGACTGGGTCCCCCCCCCCCGCTGTGCGCGCCAATGCCGTCGCCCCGGGTGTGGTCGACACCCCGCTGACTGCACCCATCAAGCAGAATCCGCAGTGGTACCAGGCCTACGCCGATAAGAGTATCTTGAAACGCTGGGCGCGCGCCGACGAAATGGCTGGCACAGTGGTCTTTCTGGCTTCCGACGCCAGTTCCTATGTCGCCGGCACGCTCCTTTTCGTCGATGGCGGCTGGACTGCAGCCGATGGGCGCTTCATGCCGCCCCTGTAGGCGGGTCGGCCAGGGGGAAGGGGTCTGTGAGGGGAGCCGCTCTATGCCTGCTGTCGCCAGACTTCGCTGGCCGCACGGTGGATGAGGGTGTGGCGCCGCCCTAACAGGTCGATGTCCCTGCTGTAACCGCCGCCGATCACGGTGGCGACAGGGATGCCGCGGCGCATGCACGCCTCCAACACGTAGCGGTCACGACGCAGCAGGCCGTCGTCGCTGAGCGCCAGCTTGCCCAACGCATCGTCGCGATGCGGGTCGACCCCGGCATCGTAGAGCACGATGTCAGGCCTTACCTGTGCCAGCAGGTCAGGCAGGTGGGCCGCCAGCGCC
>CAIRNL010000159.1 GCA_903879975.1 uncultured Chloroflexota bacterium
GCCCGAAATGGTGCCGCCCGCCACGCTTGCGCTGCTCGACGATCCCGAGCGGCTGGCAGCAATGGGGCGGCAGGCGCAACGTATGGGCCGCCCTCACGCGTCGCAGGAGATCGCACGCACGATACTCGAACAGGTTCGATAGGAGAAGAATGATTCGCCACATCCGGGCAGTTTGTACGCTGTCCGGATGTGGCTGAGGAAGCCCAGCTATTTCTTCTTGGCAGTGTTTTTCGGTGTAGGCTTGGCGCCAGCTGTGATTGGGGCCGGTATTGCCGCAACGTCGGCTGCCGTCATCACCTCACGCTTGCTCTTCCAAACCGCCCACCCCAGCAAGGCCAACAGCACCAGCGATGTGACGATGACGCCAAAGTTGATCGTCGCAAAGGAGACAACGACGGGCGCAATGATCACCGAGACCAGGTTGACGACCTTGATCATCGGATTGAGCGCGGGTCCCGCCGTATCCTTGAGCGGATCGCCCACGGTGTCACCCACCACAGCGGCTTTGTGGCGATCAGAGTTTTTGCCCAGATTCTTGGCAGGATCGCGTGGCTCGTCCTCAATGACCTTCTTGGCATTGTCCCATGCGCCGCCGGCATTTGCCATGTAGACGGCCAGCAGTTGGCCGGAGACGATGAGTCCGGCCAGGAACCCGCCCAACGCCTCGGCGCCCAGCAACAGCCCAACCAGGATGGGTGGGACGATAGCCAGGATTGCGAGCGAAAGCAGTTCATTCTGTGCCGCCGAAGTGGAAATAGTCACGCACTGGCGATAGTCGGGCGGAACTTTGCCTTCGAGCACGCCCAGGCGGAACTGGCGACGCACCTCGTTGACCATCAGGCGGGCTGCGCGGTTCACGGCGTTGATGGCCAGCCCAGAGAACATCCACGGCAGGGCAGCGCCGAGCAACGTACCGACGAAGACCTGCGGCACCGAAATGCGAATGCCGGTGTCGAGGAAGGTCTGCAGGAAGGGGAGCGCCTGCCCGGCGGCACTGGCCGCCTCGTTAGCGGCAATCTGCACCTTCGTGACATCGGTCAGGAAGGAGCCGAAGAGCGAGACCGCAGCAATCACAGCCGATCCGATGGCGACGCCCTTGGTGATCGCCTTGGTCGTGTTACCGACTGCGTCGAGGTCCGCCATGATCTGGCGCGCCTTCTTGTCCAGCCCGGCCATTTCACCGATGCCGTTGGCATTGTCGGAGATAGGGCCGAAAGAATCCATGGAGACGTTGTTGCCCGTCAGCGTCAGCATACCGATACCGGTCAGCGCCACACCGTAGAGGATGTAAGCCGTCGTCTCGGCCTGGTTGTTACCTACCCCCATAAAGATCAGGATCGACGCAAAGATAGTACCGGCAATGATGAGGGTCGACCACACAGCGCTCTCATACCCCTGGACAATGCCGGATAGGATCGTCGTGGCTGGGCCGCCATTGGTCGAACGCACGATATCCTTGATCGGTGCGCCGTGGGTACCGGTAAAGTACTCGGTCACACGGTCGATCAGAATTGCCAGGATCACGCCGACCGTCACCGCCAGCACCGGTCTCCACCA
>CAIRNL010000160.1 GCA_903879975.1 uncultured Chloroflexota bacterium
CCAGAAACAAAGATAGGCGGGTTCTTGGACTGGTTGAGAATCGCCACTTCGTCGGCGATCACCTCAATGTCGCCGGTAGCAAGATTGGGGTTGCGCAAGCCTTCGGGCCGCACTGCCACCTTGCCCTTGACCTGCACGACAAACTCACTGCGCACCTGAGCGGCAACGTCGTGTGCCGCCACCTGATCAGCATCCACGGTGACCTGTGTCACGCCAAAGCGGTCGCGCAGATCAATGAAGATGAGTGCACCATGGTCGCGACGACGGTTGACCCAGCCTGCCAGGGTAACTGCCTGGCCTGCGTGCGCGGCGTTCAACTCCCCACAGGTATGTGTTTTTAACATGACCCGATTCCTGTTTCGTTTGATCTCCTGAAAACACAATCAACTGTTCATTCTAGCTGTCGCAACAGGAACGGTCAATTTGAGCCGAACTGGAATGATCCTTCGCTTTCGAGTATACTCTTTGAGCACGAGAGCTGACCCAATTCGACTGCCGTCGATTCTGGCAGTCTGCGGCACAACAGGAGAGCACGATGGCGACAACACCCACGCGTGTCCCGATGAACAGCGTCGACAAAGCCTGGTTCGAGATGGACAGTTCGACGAACCTCATGATCATCAATGGCCTCATGTGGTTCGAAGGCAAGGTTGACTACGACCTATTTACCCACGTGCTGGAGAATCGCTTCGTCGAGCGCTACGAGCGTTTCCAGCAGCGTATCGTCACCGGCCCTGACGCCCGCCTCTACTGGGAGCGGGATCCGCACTTCGACCTTCGCGCCCACGTGCGCCACATTGCGCTGCCCGAACCGCGCACGCAGGAGACCTTACAGATACTCCTCAGCAGCGTCATCAACGAGCCGCTCGACCGGCGCAAACCGCTGTGGCGCTTTTTCCTGGTTGAAGAAGTAGAAGGTGGCACTGTGCTCTTCGGGCGCATCCACCACTGCATCGGTGACGGCATTGCGCTCATCCGCGTGCTGCTCGACATGACGTCAGAAAGCCTGGACGACTCTGTGCGTTTTGCCGTTGAGGCACCTGCACCGCTACTAGGATCGAGGCGCCAGCGCGGCCTGCTCGACCGGATCGAGCGCACAGCCAAGGGCGTCGCCAAGACTTCTCTCCAGATCAGCAAGGCGATGGTTCTGCAGACACTGCTCACCCTCGAAGACAACAGGCACCCGATCGAAGTTAGCAAGTCGTTGGGAATTCTTTCTGCTGCCAGCGCGGCCATTCTCGCCAAGTTGCTCATCCTGCCGTCCGATCGCCGTTCGGTCTTCAAGGGTGAGTTAGGTGCGATCAAGCGCGTTGTCTGGTCGAAGCCGCTCGACCTGGCGCAGATCAAGGCCATTGGCCGTACGCACAACGCAACGATCAACGACGTGCTCGTTGCGGCGGTTGCCGGCGCGCTGCGCGATTACATGTTGCACGTGGGCGACGACCCCACCAAGGGCGACATCAATGCCATGGTGCCGGTCAACCTGCGGTCACTGGAGAAGGCTATTGAGTTAAACAACCAGTTTGCCCTGGTCTACCTGCCACTGCCCGTTAGCTTGGCAGACCCAGTGGCGCGGCTCAAGGCGACCAAGTACCAGATGGACGTGCTCAAGTCATCGCCCGAGCCCATGCTTGTCTACCAGATTCTGGGAATCATCGGCAGCCTGCCACTGGACATCGCCAAGCAAGCCACCATGTGGTTCTCGTCCAAGGCGTCTACCGTGCTGACCAACGTGCCTGGCCCGCGCCAGCAGATCTACTTTGCAGGTCTGCCCCTGCGCCAGATCATGTTCTGGGTGCCACAGTCAGGGGAGATCAGCATGGGTATCAGCATCATCAGCTACAATGGCCAGGTAACGCTCGGCTTGATGGTCGATGAGAACCTGATCCAGGAGCCGCAGCTGATCATGGAGCATTTTGCCCGGCAGTTCGAGTTGCTGGAGCGCCACACATTTCAGATGGCAGGAAACGGCACTGCGCCCGATTCTGGCGGTGCTGGCCCAACCAAGACCGAAATTGTTGAACTCCCTATCGAGAACAGCGCGCTGCGTCAGAAGAGATCGCGACAGCAGAAACCCTAACCCGCCATGCCTGTTTCCAGCAACACCTGCTTTCGCTGCAGCACGCACACCGTATGGCTGGCGCGCCTACTTGCGACCAAACTGATTTTGCTGCTGGCGTTGATCCTGCCGTTGGCCGCCCTTGCCCAGACACCGCCAGATGACGGCACCCCGGCGGGTGGCTTTATTTCGCCGATTGTGCCACTGCCTACGGCCACCGAGCTGCCCATCCCGACAGCAACGGAAACCGTAACCGCCACACCAACCTTCACCCCTACGCCCGATCTCTCTGCAGCGGTGTTGCAGGTCTCGCCCCTGGGACTGGTTCCCGACGACCGTCCCCTGGCTGCAGCGGTCACCACGCCCTGGCTCATGGTTGCCGCCCTCATTCTTGTGGCAGGTGCGATCGTTATGGTAGCTGCGCAGCGCAGAAAATGATCGGCAAAACAGAATACGAATATTTGTTCGTAGGTATCCTGGCGCGGTACAATATTCTTTATGCCTTTGACCTTACATGCAACCTGGCTCCGCACAGACGAGCCATTTTTTGCTGGAAATCTCTTTTTCTGGGCGGAATCTCTCGAATTTCAGAGCACAGCCCGCCTTGAAACAGCAACAGCCAGCAATGGCACCGGCACTCCCAATGGCCGTCAGCGCCAGCACAAGATACCTTCCCACCCCGGCCAGTTGCCCGTCAACCAGTTGCGCACATTGATCGCCGAAGAACTATCGCGTCTGCCCGTGCAGGCCATGCAGCCGTCAAACGCCACGGTCTGGCTGCCAAGCCATAGTGGCGTTCCCCTGACGCGGCGTGGCATCCTCCAAACAACCGATGCCGAACGACGTACAAACGGAAACGTTTCGCTGCAGAATTGGCAGGTAACCGGCTTGCTGCTACCGCCCATCGACGCGCTGAAATTCCTGAGTCAGACACGCCACCATACACAGCCGTCCCCCGTTGTTGCAGCCGAGGGCGTGCTGCGCCTACGGCTCGGCAACGACATCCTCTACTGGAGCAATGCTGCCAAGTTTGCGCTGGAGATGTTGATTGGCCAGCATTATGTACCGGCGCTGCGCCGCAACGGCGCCACCGGGCTCTATGCGCTCTGGCAGCCAGCCATGCTGGACGACCGCATCCGGCGCCGTTTCAAGGCCATGGTGAAAAGCATGCCGCCGGTCTGTCGCGCCTACAACCTTGACGAGACAGTCAACGCGCAGACAGCGCACGAGATCACCGAGCATTTTGTGGCGACTATGGTCGACAAGGCAGTGCGCAACTGGAGCAATCACGACCGGTTGCCAGCCCAGGTTGCCACGCAGCCAGCTGAGCAGTGGGCAGACCAACTACGTTCCGCCAGTCCGCACTTGGTGCTGCCACCGCAGCCCGCCTACCGACTGGCACAAGAGTGGCAGGCGTGGATCGATCAGCTTCACATCACCAGCGACGCCAATTTTCGCATCTCCTTTGAACTGGTGGAACCGGAGCAACTGGCGCTATCTGGCGGCTACACGGGCGCACTCAGCAACAGCAAAATTGAATCTGACGCCGTGCGCAGCCAATGGACACTGCGCTACTATCTCCAGGCACGCGACGATTTGCGCCTGCTCATCCCGGCCGAACAGGTCTGGATGGCGCACAACGGCCACCTGCGTTTTGGCAATCGCCGTGTCGACCGGCCCCAGGAACGGCTGCTCGGCGGGCTCGGTGCGGCCAGCCGTCTCTTTGCACCCATCGAGCAGAGCCTGCGCTCGCTGCGGCCTGAACTGGCCCTGCTGACGCCAGCCGAAGCACACCAATTCCTGCGCGAGACCGCGCCCCTGCTGGAAAACAACGGCTTCGGCGTCATGCTGCCTGAATGGTGGAATGCGCGACAGCGCACGCGCCTCGGTTTGCGTCTCCAGTTGGTTGGCGACGAGAGCGGTCTGTGGAATTCCTCCGACGACGAGGTCAGTGACGAACTATCCGGCCAACGCAAGCGCATCTCGCCGATTCGCTTCTCTTGGGAGTTGACGCTGGGCAACGAGCGCGTCAGCCAGGAGGAATTCGAAAG
>CAIRNL010000161.1 GCA_903879975.1 uncultured Chloroflexota bacterium
ATTCTGCTCACGGCCCAGGGGCTGCATACGGTCGAGCATCTGATCCAGTGGACCCAATATCACATCCTCTACTGGACGATGCGCCAGTCCAATGGCCTGCTCTCACCCGCCAACGCCGAATGGGTACATTTCATCTGGAACTGGCTGGTGCTGATTGTAGTGGTCGTGTTGATGGCACGCGGGATGCGCAATGGCTGGATGTGGGTGCTCCTGACCGTGGCTGCCCTCCATACTGTCGAGCACTCCTACACTTTCATCCGCTATCAGATGATCCTGCGCGAATTGACGGCGATGGACGTCTTGAATGCCACCGCCCAGGGACTGCCCGGTATCATCGGCCGCGATGGCTGGCTGGCGCGTAGCGAATGGACACGCGGCACTTGGATTTGTACCATCCCCGGTCTGACGACCGCCGTGCGTCTTGACATTCACTTCTGGTGGAATGTGCTGGAGATGACGTCGCTGGTCATCGCCGGCCACTATTTCCTGCGCCAGCAGACGGCGCTGGGCAAGTTCGACTGAATCCCAAACTACCTCCCGGTCAACGCCTGCCGCATTGCACGCGGCGTTTGCCCTGTGTAACGGCGAAACGCAGCATAAAAAGCACTCAGCGACCCAAACCCAGTGCGCATGGCTACGTCGAGGACGCTGTTGTCGCCCGTCACAAGCAGGCGTTGGGACTGCGCAACCCGATACTGTAAGGTATACTCCAGAATCGTCATGCCGTAGGTCTGCTTGAAACAGGTCATGGCGTAGTTTGGGTGTAGCCCTACTTCCCGGGCGACCCGCTCCACTGTCAGCGGCTCCGCAAAATTATCGACGATATATCGAGCCATCCGGCTGGCTTTGCTGTCGATCTCGGCAATCTGTGGCCTGACCGATCTCGGATTCCAAGTCATGGCCCAACGCCAAAGCCGTGACTCTATCTCCTTCAACGTAACCGTTGGCAGCCCTGCAGACAGTTCCTCGTGCCAGCGCGGCACTTGCAGGCAGTCGATCTGTGCGCTGGTGGCATTGAAATTCACCAAAAACTCACCCATCAAGAGAGCCTGGGTGAACGCCTCCGGCAATTTCCAGCCAAGCAAACTCTCCAATGGGATCGTGAGAATGCAAAAGTCACAAGCTGGGTCGCGCTCGATCAGCTGATGGGGAATCGCCGCCCAGAAGATAGCCAGTTCACGCGGCGCAAGCTTGATAAAGCGCTCACGGTGCACATACGTTACCGCTCCTTCGAGCAGCAGATTCAACTCAATGTCGCTGTGGCGATGGGGAAGCGACATCAATGCCGGCTGCCAGCGCCAGCTTTGTAGACCATATGATGCAGCGGTTGGCTGCCGCTGCATCCCGGTTGACCCACTTGCCGCCAAAGCAATCTGTCGCGCCACATCCCCCCCCACACTAGGATCCCGGAAAAATCACTGAGAAATCGACAGGAAACTGCGCAATCATTCGGCTATGATAGCACAACCCCGGCAACACACTCGCCACGTTCACCGACAAGGAGACCCATGATGGCTGTTCGCATGCCCACCGCCCTTGATGACTTTCTGTTCGATCTCAATGGCTACTTGATCCTGAAAGCCGCAGCGGAACCAGAATTGCTTGCTGAACTCAATGCGGCGTTCGCTGTATTCCCACCGCTGGAGCGCGGCGATTGGTGGGGCAATGCCCAACGCCGCGACTACAACGGGGCCACCGGTTACGAGTTACACAATTGCGTCGAGGCCGGTGAACCCTTCGAAAAACTGCTCGATCACCCCAGCTGGATCGAATACGCGCGCCGCTATTGTGGCGAGCAAGGAAGTTATGTCGAAGGACTATTTGTCGACGAATGCATTGCATCGATCCGTCGCTCCGGCGGCCATCATCCTGTCCATTCCGGTGGCTACCAGGCCGCACTGCGCAACAAGTATGTCTACGAGCATGGCCTCTTCCGCTGCGGCCAGATCAACATTATCCTGGCACTGACAGACGTTGGTCCCGGCGACGGCCCTACCATGGTGATTCCGGGCAGCCATAAGTCGAATTTTCCTCACCCCAATGCCGGCGACTACGCCAAGCTCGACCGCATGGACAATCTCGACGGCGCCGTGCCGCTCTATCTGAATGCCGGCGATGCCCTGCTCTTCGTGGATGGCATTATGCACGGCGGCAGCAGCCGGACGAACAGTGAGGGCGAGCGACGCGTGACCATCTACCGCTATGGCGTCAGCTGGGGCGCCACCCGCTATGGGTATGAGTACTCGCAGTCCCTGCTCGACCGTCTGACCCCGGAACGGCGCAAACTGCTAGAACCCGTGGCCAAAAACCGCCCGCCAGTCGCAGCAGCCGTTGCCTGACACGTCTGGACACTATAATTTGCGCATCTGTTCCCTGGCGCCGACGCCCCCAAGAGGAGGGCCAAGAGGCGCCAGGGAACAGACTTTTCTGCTCCTGTTTCCAACGTCCGTGCAGTCCCACTGGGCTGGGCACCCGCGCGCTGGGATACCCCCGTTGCGGCTTGTGCAGGATAGGAGGATCGTACATCTACGCGGCGTACCTGTCCATGTACAGGCGCAAATGAACAGCGGTATAATGCAAAGAGTGCCATACCAAGTCCGGACGTTGGCGCTCCAAGATCCAAACGACCCAAGCTCAGGAGCAACAGATGAAGATCGATCTCGTCGGCGAATGGGCGCTGGCGCTTGACCCTACCGATTGCGGCCAACGCGAACACTGGTTTGAGGCTGGACTGGCCGAACGGGCGAGCCGGGTCATTCTGCCTGGCTCACTGCAGGAGCAGGGGTACGGCGACGACATCACGCTGGAGACACCCTGGACAGGGACGATTGTCGACCAGCAGTTCTTCGAGAACAGCCGCTATGCGCCCTATCGCGAGCCCGGCGCCATCCAGGTGCCATTCTGGCTACAGCCACAAAAGTATTATGCCGGCCCAGCATGGTATCAGCGCATCGTTCGCATTCCGCGCGATTGGCAGGGTCAGCGGATCACGCTCACCCTGGAGCGGCCACACTGGGAGAGCGCAGCTTGGCTGGACAACGTGTCGTTGGGGCGCTGCGACAGCCTTGCGACGCCACACGTCTACGACCTGGGTACGAGTGTCTCACCGGGCGAATATCGGCTGACCCTCCGCGTCGACAACCGCATGCTCGTCGACGTTGGCCCCAATGCGCACAGCATGAGCGACCACACACAAAGTAATTGGAACGGCATCATCGGGCGTATCGAGCTGGCGGCTGAGAGCCCGGCCTGGCTGCGCACCGTCCGTGTCTTCCCCAACGTAGCCACCAAGTCTGCACGCGTCAAGATTGACGTGACGAGCGTGCTCGGCAGATCGGCGAGCGGCACGGTGCGCGTGGCGGCGCGCCTCATCAACGTGCCCGATCCCAAGGCATTACCGGTCGTCAGCGCGCCATTCGGCTTCTCGGCGGCGGGCGGACTCTCAGGGCTGGACCTCTCGGCAGCCGGTGGCCATGTAGACGTCGACTATCCGCTCGGCGCCGACGCGCAGTGCTGGGACGAGTTTAGCCCGGCACTCTATGAGCTGAGCGTCGAGTTGGAGATGGTCGCCCGGGACGAGAGACCAGGGGCAGGATATGGGCAAGAGAACACGACAGAGGTAGAGGAAGTGGCGCGTGACCGGCGCGTGGTAACCTTTGGCTTGCGTGAGATCAGCACACAGGGCACACAGATTACACTGAACGGCCAGCCCATATTCCTGCGCGGGACGTTGGAATGCTGCATCTTTCCGCTGACCGGTTACCCACCCACCGATATCGACAGCTGGCAACGCATCATTCGCATCTGCAAGGCGCACGGGTTGAACCACATCCGCTTTCATTCGTGGTGCCCGCCAGAAGCAGCTTTTGTTGCCGCCGATGCACTGGGCTTCTACTACCAGGTGGAATGCCCGTCATGGGCAAACCAGGGTGCAGCCATCGGCGAAGGACGCCCGTTGGATGAGTGGCTCTACCGCGAAGGTTGGCGCTTGCTGGCCGCCTACGGCAACCATCCGTCGTTCATGATGATGGCCTACGGCAACGAACCGGCAGGACGCCACGAAGAGTTTCTGGCCGAATGGGTCACCTATTGGCGCAAGCACGACCCACGCCGCATCCACACCGGCGGTGCGGGCTGGCCCACGATCGCCGAGAACGACTACCACAACACGCCGCACCCGCGCATCCAACACTGGGGCGCCAGCCTGGCCTCACGCATCAACGCACTGCCGCCGGAAACGATGACCGACTACCACGACTACGTTGCAACAGCCGGCAGGCCGGTCGTCAGCCATGAAATCGGCCAGTGGTGCGCCTATCCCAACTTCGCTGAAATGACAAAGTACACGGGCGTGCTCAAGCCAAAGAATTTCGAGATCTTCCAAGATTTCCTCAACGCCAATCATATGGGCGACCAGGCGCACGACTTCTTCATGGCATCGGGCAAATTGCAGGCACTCTGTTACAAGGAAGAGATCGAGTCGGCGCTGCGCACCCCTGGCTTTGGCGGCTTCCAGTTGCTGGACCTGCACGACTTTCCCGGCCAGGGCACGGCGCTGGTCGGCGTGCTCGACCCGTTCTGGGACGAGAAGGGCTATATCACAGCCGAGCAATTCCACCGCTTCTGCGGGCCGACGGTGCCGCTGGCTCGGCTGGTGAAACGGGTCTGGCACACGGGTGAAACACTGCACGCCAAGATCCAGATAGCGCACTTCGCTCCGGCACCACTGACGGACACAGCCATCGACTGGTCCTTGGTCGACGAAGATGGCCGTGCACTCCTGTCGGGCATGCTGGCGGGCCAGACGATCGCGGCAGCCAGTCAGCAGCTCGTCGGCACGGTCAATTGCGACCTGGCTGCCCTGCCGCCGGGACGGAGATACTCGCTCGTCGTCGGTCTCGAGGCAGGCGGCGAACGGCACGAAAATGACTGGGATGTATGGGTCTTTGCACCCAGCCTGACCATGCCGGCTCCCCCCCACGTGCTCGTGAGCAACAACGTCGAGACGGCATGGACCCATGCCCAGAACGGTGGCCACGCCTTGCTGCTCCTTGACCCGGCCCAGGTACGGACAACCAGCCAGATCGGCTTTTCCAGCGTCTTCTGGAACACAGCCTGGACGCGCAGCCAAGCTCCGCACACGCTCGGCATCCTCTGCGACCCGTCCCACCCGATCTTTGCCGATTTCCCGACCGAGTCGCATTCCAACTGGCAGTGGTGGGAGCTGATCCACGGCGCAGCAGCCATGCAGCTCGACCACCTGCCGCCGGCACTGCGCCCATTGGTGCAACCCATCGACACCTGGTTCGAGGCACGACGCCTGGGGCTGATCTTCGAGGCGCAGGTCGGCGACGGCGCACTCATGGTGGCGTCCATGGACCTGGAGAGCAACCTGGACAGCCGCCTGGTGGCCCGACAGTTGCGCGCCAGCATACTTGCCTACATGGCAAGCGACGCATTCCAGCCAGCCCACGCGGTGACGTCCGAGGCTCTTCGACAACTGGTCCATACAAGGTGATGCTGAACGCAAACCTACTCATGATGCCCAATCCCAATCTTCTATGAATATCACTTTTCTGGGCGGCGCTGATGAGGTCGGCGCCAGCAGCATCCTCATCGAAATCGGCGGCCGCCGGCTGCTGGTCGATGCAGGGATTCGCCCGACCCCCAAGGCGCGCTGGGGTCTGGCTGGCGACCAACTTCCCGACCTGGAGCAGATCGCACGCAGCGGCGGCATCGATGCCATCCTGGTCACCCACGCCCACACCGACCACACCGGCGCACTCGAACTGGTGATCGAGCGCTATCCGCACGTACCCGTCTATGCCACGCCGGTGACCATCGCGCTGACACGCGTGCTGCACCAGGATGCGCAGCGCATCATGCAGATGCGGTTGGACGAGGAGGGCGAGTTGCCGCTCTACGACGAGGTTGCGACAACCCGGCTGATGAACGCATTCAAGCCGCTACAGCTCAACCAGCCGTTGGCCCTGGCACCGGGGCTGACGGCCACTTTCTTCCTGGCCGGCCACATTGCCGGCGCAGCTATGATCGGCTTGAGCAGCAGCGACGGGCGAATATTGATCTCGGGCGATATCTCCATCTCGCCGCAGCGCACAGTGGACGGCGCACGACCACCGGCCTTTGCCCCCGATATTCTCATTTTGGAGAGCACCTACGGCGGCCGGCTGCACGCCAATCGCCACGCTGAGGAACGCCGCCTGGTAGAAACCGTCGCCGCAGTCACCGAGGCCGGTGGCAAGGTGCTGATCCCGGCGTTCGCGCTGGGGCGCGCCCAGGAGATTTTGCTCACGTTGGGCGAATATCAGCGCCGTGGCGAACTGGCGGCGGTACCGATCTGGGCCGACGGGATGGTGC
>CAIRNL010000162.1 GCA_903879975.1 uncultured Chloroflexota bacterium
ATCCACGGCTCGATGCTGCGCTACGACCCCCATTGGCGCACGAAACAATTCGTGAACGCCTTCGGCGCGACCATGACCTTCATCGTCATGGTCATCTTCGCTGTGGCAAAGTTCACCGACGGCGCGTACATTGTCGTCGTTGTCATTCCACTGCTCGTGTTTGTCTTCTTCCGCATCCACCGACACTACAAAGCAGTATCGGTGTTGCTTTCGCGCGGAGCGCGCTGGCCCAATATGCGCCAGCGCCCCGTGAAGACACTCGTGCTCGTCGACGATGTTCACGCTGGCACGATCCATACGATCAACTTTGCCAAGTCGCTGGGCGCGCCTTGGACGGCCGTGCATGTAGCCATCGATCCAGACAAAGCCGAGCGCGTCCGGCGTTCCTGGCAGGAGCGGATCGGCGACGAGGCGTATCTGAAAATTTTGCCCTCACCCTACCGGGAGCTGACCGGCCCCGTGCACAACTATATCGAGGAATTGCTGGAAGAACTGGGCGAAGGCTACATTCATGTGATTGTGGGGCATCTGGTCATGGGGAGCCTGATCGGACAGGCACTACACCAGAATGCAGCCGTGGCACTGAACTTTGCGTTGCAAGACATCGAGCGCATCGCCGTGACGACTGTCGCCTATCAACTGGACGCAGATGCGCTGGCAGAAGGAAAGAGCGACAGCCAGGGACTGCTGTCGCACTGAACGCACCGCAGCGCACTGCCGCCGGGTCCGCTCAACTCGTTTTCAACATGCCGCAGGCGGCGCGTAAAAAGGCCTCCGCCGCAGCCGTGCGCGCGTCGACCAATTCGAAATGACCCGTATCGGGCAACGCCAGCAAGGTAGCGCGGTCGCCCGTCGCCAGCGCATGGGTCGCATAATCCAGCACGCCGGCAAGTGGAACGATCTCGTCCTCCTCGCCGTGGATATGCAGGTGAGGGATGCCGAGGGGCGTCCACACACGCGGCGACGCATCTGCCAAGCGTTGTGCGTACTGTTGGGTTCGTCCACCGATGAGCTCGCCGACCGCCGTCCCACAGATACTTTCCTCGACAGCCAATGCCAGGTCGGGGATGCCAGCGAGCGAGATCACGCCGCATAGGGGCAGCGGACTGGGCATGAAGAGCGGGCTATGCATCGCAAGCTGGCGGCGCGCAGCAAGCCACAGCGCCAGATGCCCACCCGCAGAATGGCCTGCAGCAATCACCCGACTCAGGTCCAGGTTACGTCGCAAGGCCACCGCCCGGAGATGATCGGCTGCCGTACCGACATCGAGAAAGGTGGCTGGCCAGCCGCCACCGTTGCCTAGCCGCCGGTACTCGATGCTCCAGACGGCAATGCCGCGCTCGGCTGCGGCGCGCGCGAGTTGGCCGAGCGGCTCCAGGCCATACTCCGCCTGCCAACATCCGCCATGAACGAGCACCAGCACCGGATAGGGGCCAGGCGTCGGCGGCATAAACAGGTCGGCAAACTGACAGCGGTCGCGACCGTACGAAGGGCGGTAGTCGCCCGGCTCGATCGGTAATTTTTTGTAGTCTTCCACGCGAAGCAGCGCCATTGTTGCGATCAATTCGTTTCTGTACAGTTCATCGCCGAACAACACACGGACGTGCCCCTCGACCTGTCAAGACGGCTGGCGACGATCAACCCGTCGCGGGCACGACGTCACCCCCACCAGCCGCCACAGGATCGTAATCCGGCGACTGGTGACGGAAGTAGGTGTTGTACAACTCGGCGTAATGCCCGCCCAGGCCCATGAGCGTATCGTGGTCACCTTCCTCGATGATCTTGCCCTTGCGCAACACGATGATGCGGTCTGCCGCCTTGATCGTCGACAGGCGATGCGCAATCACGATAGCGGTGCGGTTGCGCAGCACAGTGTCGAGACCTTCTTGGATTTGCGCTTCGGTCAACGGGTCCACGGAGGCCGTTGCCTCATCGAGCACGACGATGGCCGGATCCTGGATGAGCACGCGTGCCAGAGCCACCAATTGGCGCTGGCCCATGGAGATGCCGCGCCCTTCCTCCCCCACATCTGTAGCCAGCCCTTCCTCCAGCACGTCCAGCCAGTCGCCGCCGCCGATCTGCTCAGCCACAGCGCGCACTTCATCGTCGTTTGCATCCTGCCTGGCATAGCGTATATTGTCGGCGACAGTCCCACTGAAGAGAAAGGGTGACTGCGGAACGATACCCAGCCGTTGCCGGTAAGCAGACAGGTCAAAGGTGCGGATATCCTGGCCGTCGACGAGCAATTGGCCGTCCTGAAACTCATAAAAACGGGCGACCAATTTGCCCAAGCTGGACTTGCCTGCGCCCGTGTGGCCGACCAGGGCCACGGTCTGCCCCGCTGGGATGACAAGGTTGAAGCGATGGAGGACGCGCTCCTGCTCCGTGTAGCTGAAGGTGACGTTGCGGAACTCAATACGGCCGCGCATATCATCAGCCATCCGGCTGTCAACCTGCACGACACGTGGCTCGGCGTCGATGAGGGCAAAGACACGCTCGCTGGCCGACATACCGAGCTGGAACTGGCTCCAGAACGAAGCGATGCCCGTCAGCGGGAACCAGAAGAGGCTGATACTCTCCACAAAGAGAAACCAGTCGCCCGGCGTCACCTGTCCGCCCAGCACACTCAGCCCGCCAAAGTAAACGATCAGCGCTGTACCGACGCCTGCCACTGCGTTGAGCACGGGAAAGATACCGCTGAAGACAAAACCCTGACGTAAATTGACGCGATACGACTGGCGGTTGACCTGCTCGAACTCCTGATAGATGGTGCTTTCCTGACGAAAAGCTTTGGCGACGCCGATGCCACTCACCGTCTCCTGCACCTTGGCATTGACTTCAGCCAGCACACGGCGCGCCTGCTGTGACGTATAGCGCGCCAGTCGGCGAAAGGCCAGCGCAACGACAACGATGACGGGCGTAATCGCAGCGGCGATCAAGGCCAGCCGCACATCGATGAAGAAGAGCACGCCAAAGATGATGCCCACCAGCAGCACCTGGCTGATCAGGTTGAGCGTCAGCGTGACGACGTTGGCAAAATCCTGCGTGTCGGAGGTCACACGGCTGACGATCTTGCCTGTCGGGTACTCGTCGTAAAAAGACATATCGCGCGCCATCACAGCATCGAAGGCGTCCTCACGCAGTCCTAGCACCACGTTGCCCACGACGCGCGCTGTATACCACTGGCGGAAGAAGTTGAAGGTCCAGGCCAGCGCGCCCGAAATCAGGATGGCGGCGATCAGCACACCGGCGCGCTGCCAGGACTGGTCAATGGCGACGATGTCGATCCCGCGGGAAATCAGGATCGGCAACACCGAGCTCATGAGCGAGTCCAGCACGATCATCAGTGCGACGAACCCCATGCCACTCAGGTAGGGC
>CAIRNL010000163.1 GCA_903879975.1 uncultured Chloroflexota bacterium
CATGCAGCAGGGCGGCACTTAAAACGAGCAACAGGGCAAACGCGGTCAAAGATCGCACCACAGTCGATGATAGGATGGCTACGTCAGCAGGCGGCGCAGGGAGCAGTGGGTGGGAAGCCGCGCGTTCGCGTCGGACGCATCTCCCCTACTATAGCGCATGGAGTGAAAAAGGGCAGTATTGGCGTTGGGAGCGTATGGAGTTGTGAAGGAGTTTTTGCCCGCACCCAGTTAGGTCGTACCGGGAGACGACTCGATCACGCGGAAGATGCCGACCTCGGCGTGCGGCAGCGCAGCGCTGCGTAAAATCACGGTGGTACCGCGCACGCCCGATCCGGCCGAAATCTCCAGGCGGTTGCTTTTCCATCACGTTGTCTTGATTTCTCACGGCGCCGATGCCGGCGTATGAGCATAACCCGCCCCCTGCACAAGGGGGCGGGCGTGTGTCGATTATGCCTTGGACGGTGTCAGGATTGCGTCGATGCGCACCATAACGTCGGCGCTCAACAACGGCACTACCTCCATGGCTTTCATGTTTTCGTGCACCTGCGCAGCGCGGCTGGCACCGGTAATCACCGTGCTGACGTGCGGGTTCTTGACGCACCAGGCCAGCGCCAGCTGGCTCATCGTGCAGCCTAGGTCGTCGGCAACGGTCTGCAGCGCACGGACGCTGTCGATGCGTGCCGGGTCGCTCAGCGCAGACTTGAGCCATTCGTAGCCAGGCAGACTGGCGCGGCTGTCAGCCGGAATGCCATTGTTGTACTTGCCGGTGAGTAACCCCGACGCCAGCGGGCTCCAGATGGTGAGGCCGAGGCCAATGTCCGCATAGAGGCGCGCGTATTCCTTCTCAACCCGCGCACGGTGGAACATGTTGTACTGCGGTTGCTCCATCTGCGGCTTGTGCAGGTGGTGACGCTCAGCGATCTCCCAGGCCGCGCGAATTTCATCGGCCGACCACTCCGAAGTGCCCCAGTAGATCGCCTTGCCCTGGCGGATCATGTCATCCATGGCAAAGACTGTCTCTTCGATGGGGGTATTGGGGTCGGGACGGTGGCAGAAGATCAGGTCGACATATTCCATATCGAGCCGCTGGAGTGAGCCATCGATGGCCTGCATGAGATACTTGCGGTTGAGCGTGTTGCGCTCGTTGGGTCCATCGTTGAGTCCCCAGAAAAACTTCGTCGAGACGACATAGCTGGCGCGACGCCAGCCGGCGCGCTTGAAAATCTGTCCCATGATGACTTCCGACTCGCCGCGCGCATAGGCCTCGGCGTTATCGAAGAAATTGACGCCGGCATCGTAGGCTGCGACCATGCATTCATAGGCCGTGTCGACATTCATCTGTGTGCCAAAGGAGACCCAGGAGCCAAACGATAACTCGCTGACCTTCAGGCCAGCTCTGCCAAGACGACGGTAGTTCATTGTTCCTTCTTTCCGTTTCGTTTTGGTTGTATGAAAAAAATGGATGATGGGCGCTCGTTCGTCGTATTCTATACGAACAACGCGCCATCCAACATACCGCAATCGTATGCGCCATGTATGCTGGCTTTGTTACAGTTTGCCACTCATGCATCCGCAGAGAACCTGCGGGTTTCCAATCTGCCCCGTCCGGCGCCGGGCATGGTAGAATGAAAGAATTGTCAAGCAAAGAGGGCAACGAGAGGATCGATTGTTGATGGCTCAAGTACTGGTAACGGGCGCAGCCGGCTTTGTCGGTTCGCACCTCAGCGAGCAGCTTTTGGCCGCCGGACATTCGGTGGTGGGCGTGGATGCGTTCATCCCGTACTACCCGCGCACGATCAAGGAACGCAATCTGGCCACAGCCCAGGCCCATCCCGCTTTCACGTTCCACGAACTCGATCTGCGCCACGCCGATCTGGCGCCGGTTCTGGAGGGCGTCGACATTGTCTTTCACACGGCGGCCATGGCGGGGTTGCTCAAAAGCTGGCAGCAGTTTGAGGAGTATATGACCTGCAACATCCTGGCTACACAGCGCCTGCTGGCCGCCGCCGTCGATGCCACAGTGGGCCACTTCCTCCACTGCTCGACATCGTCCGTCTATGGTCGCTTTGCGACCGGCGACGAACACGCACCCCTGGCACCCATATCACCCTACGGCATCACCAAACTGGCTGCTGAGGAACTCTGCCGCGCCTATGCCGAGAAGGATGGCCTGTGTTGCACGATCCTCCGTCTCTTCTCGGTCTATGGCCCTCGCCAGCGCCCGGACATGGGCTACAATATCTTCATCCGCAAGCTGCTCGCGGGCGAACCCATCACGGTCGACGGCGACGGTACGGACAGCCGCAGCAATACCTACGTCGCCGACTGCGTGCGCGGGCTGTTGCTTGCCGCCGAACAGCCGGAACGCAGCGCCGGCCAGGTCTTCAACCTGGGTGGTGGGGAAGAGGTGAACGTCAACGAAATATTGGGCATATTGGAAGAACTGTCCGGGCGCAAGGCGCGCATCGAACATGGCCCGCAACGGCCCGGCGACCAGCGCCGCACCGTCGCGGACATCAGCAAGGCACGCAGCGTGCTGGGCTACAACCCGCAGACGCGCATCATCGACGGCCTGGCCGCACAGCTGGCCTGGCAGCGCAGCATCATGGGGTGATGCCCGCTTCCTCGCGCACGATCTCAATCAGGTCGTCGACACACATCACGCGCGCCCGTTCCATCACCCAGCGACTGCCAATGCGGATCGCCAGCCGTTCCGCCACGGCACGTTGTTCGAGATCGGCGATCGAGGTGATGTCCCACACACTGACGATGCCCATCATGCGCCGCAGCATCTTGGCGCCACCGTGCCCCGCGCTGTCGCACAGGACGCGCGCCAGCGTGCGCCGGCGAAATTCGGCAAAGGCCTCGCTGCCGCCGGGATAGTTCCAGTAGGCCGCCGGCATCAAGTCCCCACGATTGTTTTCGACCCACAACGCATCGAACTTGGCTGCAAACTGCTCCCAGATCTCGCGCACCAGGTCGAGCAGGTAGTTTTGATAGGCGTGGCGCGTTTCCAGATCGGCTGTGTGGGCGAAGTGCGACAGGCAGTTGAGCACCAGGTTCTCCAGCACCGCGCCAATATCGAAACCCATCGGGCCGCAGAAGGCAAACTCAGGATCGATGACCTTGGTCTCCTCGGCATTGGCCATGATGCTGCCCGTGTGTAGGTCGCTGTGGATCAGCGCCTCGGCGTGGGTCATGTAGCTTGCCTTCATCTCGGCCAACGCCAGCTTCAGTTCACTGTTGCGTCGCACAGCCTGCACCTCGGCATCGACCAGCGGATTCCACCTGTTCTCCGGCGATTCCATAAAAGGGTTGGTGAAGACGAAATCTTCCTGAATTTTGTTCAGATGCGGGTTGATGAATTTCGCCTGCAACTCCTTCTTCTCCAGGCCGGTCAGATAGAAATCCGATGTGAAGAAGAGCGAACGTGCCATGAAGGTTGAAATGTGGTCGGCAAACTTCGGGAAGCGCTGGCGCCCTACCAGCGGCCTGCGCATGACTTCCAGTGCTGACAGGTTCTCCATGACGACCAGCGACATTTCATTGTCGAAATGATAGACCTGCGGTGCCAGCCCGGGCGCCAGCTCGTTGTGCTTGAGCAGCGCCTGGGTCTCAAAGCGCATGCGCTCGCGTGTCAGCGGCCACGACTCGCCGGCCACGCGCAGGTAGGGCAGCGCCTGCTTGAGCACGACGGACTGATCGGCGCGCCCGTTCTCGACGATGAAAACCAGATTGAGATTCCCGTCGCCCACTTCGCGCGCATGCAGGGGGGCGGATAGATCGATCACCTCGGCCAGGGTCGGAACCCCACGCAGATAGTCGATGACTGTGTCATGGTTCAATGCCTGGTAGGCCATGTCTCAACTCCTTTGACTCTGTCGTTTTTCCGGATACAGCCCGAGCACGCCCGTCTCCGAAGCTGTGCAGATGCCACGTTCGGTAATCAGGCCGGTCACAAGTCGCGCCGGCGTCACGTCGAACGCATAGTTGGCAGCCGGGCTCGCTTCGGGGGTCAACAGCACGTCGGTGACCGCACCCCGATGCAGCCCGTCGATGATACGCACCTCGGTGGCGTCGCGCTGCTCGATCGGAATCTCTGCCAGCCCATCGCGCATCTCCCAGTCAAAGGTGGAGGACGGCAGCGCCACGTAGAACGGTACGCCGTTGTCGTGAGCGGCCAGCGCCTTGAGGTAGGTACCGATCTTGTTGGCCACGTCGCCTGTGTAGGTCGTGCGGTCGGTGCCGGTGATCACCAGGTCGACCCACCCGTGCTGCATCAGATGGCCGCCCACATTGTCGACAATCACTGTGTGCGGCACGCCGTGCTGGCCCAGTTCCCACGCCGTGAGGCGGGCACCTTGATTGCGCGGGCGCGTCTCATCGACCCACACGTGTACCGGGATGCCGCGGTCGTGCGCAGCATAGAGGGGCGCAGTGGCCGTGCCGTAGTCGACAAAGGCCAGCCAGCCCGCGTTGCAGTGTGTCAGTACGTTGACGGGCGCACCGCCCTTGCGCCGGCTGATCTCTTCGATGAGCGCCACCCCATGCTCGCCAATGCGCCGGCAGAACTCAGCGTCCTCGTCGGCAATCCACCGGGCGGTCTCTGCAACAGCCTGCTTCTGCGCGTCGATCTCGCTGCCGGCTGCATCCAGAGCCGCCAACTGCCGATCGACCGCCCACGCCAGGTTGACCGCAGTCGGCCGCGTCGCCTTCAAGCGGTCGCCCATGGCTGCCACCGCTGCACGAAACGCCGCCGGCGACGTGCACGGTGCCTGCAAGGTTGCCAGATACATGCCGTAGCCTGCGGCGGCGCCGATCAGCCCTGCCCCGCGCACATGCATGTCTTTGATCGCCACCGCCATCTCTTCGACTGTGCGGATCTCCTCGACGATGAAGTGAAAGGGTAGGTGACGTTGGTCGATGATCTGCACCACAGCGGGGTCATCTGGGGCGAGCCAGATGGTACGATAGTGGGTGCCGTGAACGTTCATGCGGTTCGCTCTCCTGGAAGTTTGGATCGGGGGACTGCACGGATTCCCATGCAATCTACTGTGAAGGGTGGCACATTGTCAAACGGGCGGACGTATTCCCGGCGCAGCGCAAAAAGAGCTTTTGCGCCTTTCAGCTGCGTGCCAACTGCGCAGCGGCAACCATGACCTGCCCAAGGCTGATGCAGCCGTCGTTGGGCGGTGTCTGCCGGTGCAGTAGCACGGCATGGCCTGCCGCACGCAGCCGAGCAGCCAGGGACTCGGTGAGGCGCTGGTTCTGGAAGCAGCCACCGCTCAGCGCCACGCGCGGTTCGCCGGTGGCCGCAGCCACCGCAACCCCGCACGCCACCAGCGCAGCATGAAAGCGTGCTGCCAGGATGGCACGCGCCACACCATGGCGTATGTCTTCGAGCAGCTCGCTGACCAGCGGCCGCCAATCCAGCAGGTAGGGACCGCCAGCTGCTGGCGCCACCACCGGCAGCGTATAGGCCGGAACCTCCTCGCTGCAGCGCCGCGCGCAATACTCGAGTTCCATCGCAGCCTCGCCCTCAAAGGTGACTTTCTGCCGTAGCCCGATCAGCGCAGCCACGCCGTCGAAGAGGCGCCCCATGCTCGTCGTCACCGGCGCATGGACACCCCGTGCCAGCATCGTGCCCAGCACACGCCGTTCCTGCTCCGTGAAAACCTGTGCCGTCCACGGTTGCGCCAGCGCCTCTGCCCCCTCCAGTGCCCACAACAGGGACAGCGCCACGCGCCTCGGCTCGCGCACCGCTGCCTCCCCCCCTGGCAGGCGAAACGGCTGCACGTGCGCGACCCGTGTAAATCCCGCAGCATTGCCCACCAGACATTCGCCGCCCCAGATCGTCCCATCCGCGCCGTAGCCCGTGCCGTCCCAGATCAGCCCCAACGCCGGCTCAGTCGTGCCGTTGTCGGCCAGGCACGCCGCAAGATGGGCGTGGTGGTGCTGCACGGGGATGAGGGAGGGGATGAGGAGATGGTTCGGACTCATCCCCTCGTCGTGCCATCTGCTCATTTTGTCACCCACTGCCCACTTCGTCGACAGATATTCTGGGTGCAGGTCGTGGGCGATGGCAACCGGCCGCGCTTCATAGAGGCGCAGGAAGTCGGCGATGACGTGTTGAAACGCGGCGAAGGCGCCGGCACTCTCCAGGTCGCCAATGTGCTGGCTCACAAAGATTTGTTCGCCGACGCTCAGCGCCACGGTGTTCTTCAGGTGCGCACCCACGCCCAGGATCGCCGGCAGTGGCTGCGGCGCGCTGGCGGGGAGCGGTGCATAGCCGCGCGCCCGGCGCAGAAATTGCGCTGCGCCGTCCACCATCCAGAGCACGCTGTCGTCGGCGTGGTGGGCAATCGGGCGATTGTGGACGAGGAACGCGTCGACGAGCGCGCCCAGCCGCTCCAATGCCTCCCACTCGTCGGTGCAGATCGGTTCGTCCGTGAGGTTGCCGCTGGTGGCGACGAGCGGGAAGCCGAGATCGGTCAGCAGTAGATGGTGGAGGGGCGTGTAGGGCAGCATCACCCCCAGGTCAGGGTTGCCGGGCGCCACGGCATCGGCGATCAGAGCATCTGCCCGGCGCGCCAGCAGCACAATCGGCGCTGCAGCAGAGGTCAGCAGCTGGGCCGCCGCTGCCGGCACGTGGCAAAGGGCGCCGGCCTGCTCCAGATCACGCGCCATGACGGCCAGCGGCTTGGCTGGCCGTCCCTTGCGCGCGCGCAGCCGCTGGACAGCCTCCTCGTTGCGCGCATCGACGAGCAGGTGGAAGCCGCCCAGCCCTTTGGCCGCCACAATCTCCCCGCGGCGCAGCGCGTCGCTCGCGGCCTGCAATGCTGTATCGTCCGTTGCAGCCAAAGACCAGCCCCCTGTTCTCCCCGGCCAGTATCTCTCGCGCTGCACATCTGGTCCTTTCCCTTGCCTTTCCGCCTCTCGCCCCTCGCCTCTCGTATAGAACGCCAGCTGTGGCCCGCACGCCGGGCATGCATTCGGCTGGGCATGAAAGCGCCGGTCGCGCGGGTCGTCGTACTCAGCCTGGCATGCCGGGCACAGGGCAAAGCCACGTAGAGTGGTGTTGGGCCGATCGTAGGGCAGTGCCTCGACGATGGTGAAACGCGGGCCGCAGTCGGTGCAGTTGGTGAACGGATAGCGGTGGCGGCGGTTGGTCGCGTCGAACAGCTCGGCGCAGCAAGTGGGGCAGGTCGCCAGATCCGGCAGGACGAGCACGCTACGCTCCCCACCCCCGCCGGAATGACGAATCTCGAAGCGCGTGTAGCCTGTCGTCGGCAGCCAGGCATGGGTCAGGCGCACAATGCGCGCGACGGCAGGCGCCTCCGCCGGAAGACGGGCGAGAAAGACTGCCAGGCGCGCTGCATCCCCCTCGACCTCGATGAAGACGCCGCGTGTGTCGTTGATCACCCAGCCGTACAGGCCTAGTTCGCCGGCCAGTCGGTATACATAAGGGCGAAATCCGACACCTTGCACCGCGCCATGGATCTCAACGCACAGGCGGCGCTCCCCTGGTTCGTGGGTTGGATTTGACGGTGGCACGTTCATGGAGTAGATTCTACACAGCCTTGGGCGACAGGGTGAAACTCGCGCACTTGCAGAATTTTCGCCGTTTGACCCGTGCTGCCGGTGAGCGCTCCCTTGCCTCTCCATTGGTCTGGCCGATGCCTGGCCCGGCGCGGCAGCCAGCGCAGCGCAACACGCCCTCAACTCGCCTGTAACTCGCACCGGTATACTGAGTTGACATCCGTACCGCCAATACATGTGGGTCTGCACGGTTTCTACAGGATTCGGCTCTGCGATAGAATGACATTTGCCCCTGCACGCCAGCTGGTCATGAGCGCATCATGGGTACGTGATTTTGCAAAGTGTGTCATGGATTGCCAGAACTTCATTGACTAGACCCGGTAGGAGGTCGAACCGTGAAAGTAGCTGTACTCGTCAAACAAACGCCGGACACGGCCGAACTGCCCAAGGTATCGGCCGGCGACGTCCGCAGCGGCAGCGTCAAAGCGACCATGGTCATCAACCCATGGGATGAATTTGCTGCCGAAGAAGCCATTCTCTTGGGCGAACGTTTCGATGCCGATTCCGTGGCGATCAGCATGGGATCGCCGGATGCCGTCGACGCGCTGAAGCATGCCCTGGCGATGGGCATCGGTGCGGCGGCGTTGGTCGATGCCAGCGGCATCAGTGGCGGCGATATGTGGACGACGGCCACAGCCCTGGCCGGTGCGGTCAAGGCCGCAGGCGCCGACCTGGTCATTACCGGCAAGCAGAGTGTCGACGATAACAGCGGCGCCGTCTACGCCGGCGTGGCTGCCAAACTGGGCTGGCCACTCATCAGCGCCGCCAGCAAGATCGTCGACGTCGCCAACGGCCAGATCACCGTCGAGCGCATGGTCGAAGGCGCGCAGGAGACGATTTCTGTCAGCCTGCCCGCCGTTGTCAGCGTGGGCAAGGAGATCAACGAGCCGCGCTATCCCAGCTTTATGGGCATCCGCAAGGCGAGTAAGGCCGCCATCCCGGCCACGCCGGCCGGCAACTTGGGTGTTGTCTCCGGCAGCGGCAAGACACAGTGGTCCAATATCCGTAAGCCAGAAGAGCGCAGGACGGAGTGTGTCCTGATCGACGGCGCCTCAGCCGAAGAAAAGGCCGCGAAGCTGGCCGACGCGCTCATGGCCGAGAAGGTGATCTAGGAGAACGCACGATGTCCGTACTGGTATGGATTGAACAAAGTAAGAGTGGCCCAGTTGCCAATTCGTTCGAGGTGCTGGGCAAGGCACGCGAAATTGCGGCCTCACTGGGCACGCAGAGCGTGGTCGCTGTGCTTGGCGGCGACACAGGTGCAGCCGCTGCCGAAGCCAGCAAATACGGCGCTGACGTTGTCATGACCTTGAGTAGCCCCGTGCTGGCCGACTTCCGCCTGAGCGCCTACGTCAAGGCGTTGCGCACCGCCATCGACGCTGCGGGCGCCACTGTCGTCCTCCTCTCTGCCACCGTGCGCGGCCGTGAAGTCGCTGCCATGCTCGCTGGCGAGCTCGACGCCGGCTATGCGCCCGATGTCGTCGACCTGCGCGTCGACGGCGGTAAGCTTGTTGCCGTGCGCTCGATCTATTCCAACAACATCCTCACCGATGTTTCTTTTAGCAGCCCGGTGCAGGTTGCCAGCGTGCGCCCGCGCTCCTTCCCCATCCCAGAGGCCGGCGCAGCGGGCGGCGAGATCAAGGCCGTCGATCCTGGTGTCAGTGAGGGCGATGTCAAGGAGAAGCTGGTTGCGTTGAAATCCACGGACAGCGGTGAGGTCAGCCTGACCGATGCCTCGATCATCGTCTCCGGCGGGCGCGGCGTAGCACAGGACCCGGCCAAGGGCTTCGAACTGGTCGCTCAGCTGGCCGGCGTGTTGGGCGCAGCTGTCGGCGCCAGCCGTGCTGCGGTGGATGCAGGGTACATTCCCTACAAGCATCAGGTCGGCCAGACCGGCAAGACCGTCAAGCCGGATCTCTACATCGCTGCCGGCATCAGTGGCGCGATTCAGCACCTGGCCGGCATGGGGGGCAGCAAGATCATTGTCGCTATCAACAAGGACGCTGAGGCGCCGATTTTCGAGAAGGCCAACTACGGTATCGTCGGCGATCTCTACCAGGTGCTGCCGGCTCTCAGCGCCGAGTTCAAGAAGCGTATGGGGTGAGGGCCGCACCCGCGCCTTCATCCTCTCTCTTTCTCTCGCGCGGCGATGGGGACTCCCATCGCCGCGCTGCTATTGGGCGCCGCGGCACTCACGCAGGCAGCATGAGCGCGCAGAAAGGCGTCCATGCTCGGGCGATGGCAGCTGCCGCTGCAGGTCAAGCAGATACACGACTGCCTCTGACGCTCACCCCGCGCTCTGCGGTCGCTTGTGATAGAATCAGGCAATTCGATTGTTCATTTGCATCATGAGAAATGGTCTTATCGTATGTTAGCCGAACCTCTCCAAGCACCTGCGCTCACCTACCATGCTCACTTCCGCTGCTTTCGCGGCTGTCCAGGCGAGTATTCCGTCTATGACGTCATGTATACCTGTCCCACCTGCGGCGGCCTGCTCGAAGTTCACCACGACGTCGATGCGCTGCGCAGCCGCAGTGCCGACGAATGGAAGCGGCTGCTCGAACGACGCACCGCCACCTCCATCTGGCCTTATGGGAGTGGCGTATGGGGCATGCGCGAGTGGGTCATGCCCGATCTGCGCGACGAAAACGTCGTCAGCATGTACGAGGGCAATACCAATCTCTTCTGGGCCGAGCGGTTGGGCCGTGAGATTGGCCTGCCCGATCTGTGGGTCAAGCTCTGTGGCAACAGCCACACCGGTAGCTTTAAGGACCTGGGCATGACTGTGCTCGTCAGCGTCGTCAAGCAGATGATGGCGAGCGGCCGCAGCCCGGTCAGGGCGGTGGCCGCAGCCAGCACGGGCGACACCTCGGCTGCACTGGCCGCCTATGCCGCCGCCGCCGCAATTCCGTCGATCATTTTCCTGCCGTCAGGCAAGGTCAGCACGGCACAGTTGATCCAGCCCGTTGCAAACGGAGCGCACGTGCTTGCCCTGGACACCGACTTCGACGGCTGCATGCGCATCGTCAAGGAAGTCACGCAGGACAACACGATCTACCTGGCCAATTCCATGAACAGTATTCGTATCGAAGGCCAGAAGACGGTCGGAATCGAAATCGTGCGCCAGTTTGACTGGGAAGTGCCCGACTGGATCGTCATCCCCGTGGGCAATCTGGGCAACATCAGCGCCCTCTACAAGGGCTTCAAACTCATGATGGACCTGGGAATGATCGGCCGTATGCCGCGCCTGGTAGCGGCGCAGGCCGGCAAAGCGAACCCCTTCTACCGCAGCTTCCGCGCTGGCTTCCGGGAGAGGGTGGCCATCCAGGCCGACAGGACGTTGGCCTCCGCTATCCAAATCGGTGACCCGGTCAGCTACGAGAAGGCGGTGCAGGCCGTCGTCGAGAGTAACGGCCTGGTCGAAGCGGTCACTGAGCACGAACTGGCCAACGCCGCTGCACGAGCGGATCTCACCGGCATGTACACCTGCCCACATACCGGTGTGGCGCTGGCTGCACTCTTCAAACTCATCGAGCGCGGCGAAGTGAAGTCTACTGACCGCGTGGTTGTCATCTCCACCGCGCATGGGCTCAAATTCACGAGCTTCAAGGTCGGGTATCACGAGGGTAAACTCAATGAGGTGGAAAGCGAACTGGCCAACCCGCCAGTCTACCTGCCGGCAGATGTGAAGGTGGTCAAAGAGACGATTGCGCGCAAGCTGCAACTGTAGGCAGATGGCAGGCAGAACGGATCACGTCGGGCGTCACCCAGGAATTGACTATGTCAGAACATTCGCCGATCCCCTATAGTCCCACCTCCTTTTCCCAAGGACGCATGGATTTTACCTGGGAAGAACTGACCGACGCAGAACGTGCCCAGGCGTATGCCGACTGGGAAGCCGGCAAGGGCCTTATCGGCGGCGACCCGCATAGGCGACCCGGCTCTCACTTGCTGCCGCCGTGGGGCATCGACCGTCCCTTCTTTCGCGCGCTGGCGCTCGACGACGAACGCGGCTGGAACGGTGCAGCCCTGCGCGCCCTGCTGGCCTCCCATCGCCCACTGGAAATCGAGATCGGCTTCGGCCGCGGCGACTTCCTGCTCGACCGCGCGCAGCGCCATCCCCACCGTCTCTTCATCGGCTATGAGACCAAAACCAAAGCGACGCGCCTCATGCTGGCGCGCATAGAGCAGCTGGCGCAAGGAAGGAGGGCAGGAGACGGGCAGGCAGAGCGCGCGGGACGGGACGTCGCCCTTCACCCCTCGCCCCTCGCTGCGCACCCTTCCCTCTGGATCAGCGACGACGATGCCCGTTTCGGCCTACCGCGCGCGATCGGCGACGGCCGCGTTGCCATCTTTCACGTGCTGTTCCCCGACCCCTGGTGGAAGAACGAGCATAGGGTCAAGCGTCTCTTCTCACCACCCTTTGTCGATCTGCTGGCGGCAAAAGTATGCCCCGGCGGTATGCTGCACTTCAAGAGCGACGTGCAGGAGTACGGCGAACTCGTGCGCTATCTGGTCGAGAACCATCCCGCCTTTGCCGCCCACGACCCGGCGCTGGCAGCGTCGATCGGCGAATCCGTGCCGACGCACCGCGAGCACTGGTGCCGGCGCCACGGCAAGCCCGTGTGGGCATACTACTTTGCACGCCGATGAGCGTCGAGCTTTCCTGGCCGGGCAAGCGTCCTCCGGCGCCCGGCGTGCCCGCACAGCCACGTCTTGTTGAAACCTTCGAGCCGTACCGCTTTGCCAGCGGCGTGAACGTCACAGCGGCCACGACGCCCCTCGCCTCTTGCCCCTCGCCTCTCCCCAACGCCCTGTACCGCGGCGATAACCTGCCGATCCTGGCGCACCTGCTCGACAGCGGGCTTGACGGCAAAGTCCGCCTGATCTACGCGGACCCGCCCTACGACAGCGGTGTCGACTGGACACGCAAGGTGCGTTTGCGCCGGCCGCGGCGACGCGGGATCGACCCGGTCGTCATGCAGCAGGTGCAATATGCCGACACCTGGCCCGAAGGCGCGTATCTGCAATTCATCTACGACCGGTTACCGCTCCTGCGTGCCTTGCTGGCCGATGACGGCAGCCTGTGGCTGCACTGCGATCACCGGCGCGCCCATCACCTGCGCTGCCTGCTCGACGAAGTCTTCGGCGCCGAAAATTATCTCAACACCATCACATGGCGCAGCCAGACTGCGCGCGGCGCCAAGGTCCACGCGTTCTATTTTCCAAACAGCGCGCACACGCTCCTGGTCTATGCCCGCCATCGTGCCGCACCGACACGCTGGCACCCGCCGCGCAAGCGTATGGTGTTGAGCGAGGCCGAAGCCGCTGCAAGCTTTATGCGCGACGAACGCGGTTTTTTCCGTACGTCAGACCCGGGCGCCTATTCGTTCGATAGCCTCGTACGCCTGCACGCCGAGGGTCGGCTCTATGCTCCGTTCGGCGGCGAGGTGCGTATCGACCCCGTGCAACAGCGTGTCTACGCCTCGCATGGCGGCAATCTGGGTATCAAGTATCACCTGGTCGACCTCGGGGACGGCCGTCACCAGGTCGAACGGGCGGTCGACAACGTGTGGGACGACATTCCCGGCCTGGGCACGACGCCGGGCGAAGATCTGGGCTACCCGACGCAGAAGACTGAGGCACTGCTCGCCCGGATTATCGCCACAGGCAGCGATCCGGGCGATCTGCTGCTCGATCCCTTCTGCGGTTCTGGCACGACGCTGGCCGTAGCCGAGAAACTGGGGCGCCGCTGGATCGGCTGCGACGCCGGGCACGGGGCGATTCAAACAACGACGCGGCGTTTGCAGGCAGGGATGACGGTCGCCGCTGCCGAGCAGGAGAACGGCCAAAGTGCACCACGGCACGGGCAATCGGCAACGGTCGAAGGCGCAGGTTGCGTCGGCACTGGCGCGCATGGATTTGCCGTGTTTGCCGCGCAGGATGGGCCGGCAGCCACGGCAGTCGCGCCCGAAGTGCGTCTCTCGATTACCCGGATCGACGGCGCACCGGCTACAATAGTCGTCACCGTGGAGGCCGTGCGCGTGCCGGGTCTCGCCGCCACAGCCGGTGAACTGGCCGCCGGCGAGTGGCCGACGTTGGTCGACAGCATTGCCATCGACCCGGCCTATGATGGACAGGTTCTGCGCGTGACGATGGCGGATGCACCGCTCAAAAAGCGGGCAAGCGTGCAGGGCACATATTCGATCACCCTGCCGGCGCTCCCTACGCTCCTGGCCGTACGGATCGTCGATATCATGGGCGGCCAGCATCTGGCGACGGTGACTATTGAGGAAAGCTGAGCGATGGCGACACCCGTCTTGACGGTTCTCGAGGAAGACAAGCATGCCTGGTTTGCCGGGCGCACACGGGCTATTCTCAAATATCTCGATAGCGAGATAGGAGCAGCCGCTACCGACCGCCCGCGCAAGATACTCGACCTGGGTGGCGGCGCCGGCAACATGGCGCACCACCTGGCGCACTACGGCACAGTGGTCAGTATCGACTACAACCCGCGTCCCATCCCGGTGGCGCAGAGCCGCGGCGTGACTGTGCTGCAAGGGTCGGGCGACAGCCTGCCTTTCCCCGCTGCCGAGTTCGATGTGGTGGCCCTGCTCGATACGGTGGAGCATATCCCCGATGAGTTGGGTGTCTTTGCCGAATGTGCCCGTGTCCTCAAACCGGGCGGCGTGCTGCTCGTGACGGTGCCCGCTTTCATGTGGCTGTGGAGCTACAACGACGAGATCAACGCACACCAGCGACGCTACACGACCTACGAGTTGCAGCAAAAACTGGCGCTGTACGGGCTGACCGTCACACGCATCAGCTACAATAATTTCTTCTTGTTCCCGGCTGTGGCGGGCGTGCGCTTTCTGCGTCCCTACAACCCCGGCCTGCAAAGCCCGCATCTCACCGACGCCGAAGGAGTCTATCAGGTCGACATGGAGCCGATCCCCGAACCGGTCAACTCCATTCTGCACGGCGTCTACTGGCTCGAGGCGGAAATTCTGGACCGCGTCTCCTTCCCGTTCGGCATCAGCATCATCTGCGCAGCGCGCAAGTAGGTGGGAGCAAGTTCTTTCATGCCCAGACTTCCCGGCGGCGCACGTCGCCACCTGCTGCTCCTCGGTGCCTACACGGCATTGAGCGTACTGCTGACGTGGCCGCTGATCCTCAATCTCACCACGCATCTCCCAGGTATACCACAGTGGGCTTTCGACGAATCGACCTTCGTCTGGAATATCTGGTATTTCAAAAAGGCACTCATCGATACCCTGCAATCGCCGCTGCACAGTGAATTGATCTGGTTCCCCTTGGGCATCGACCTGATTCTATACACCTACAACTTCTATCACGTCCTGGCAGCCATGCCGCTGATGCTGGCGACGAACCTGCCGCTGGCCAACAACCTCACGCTGCTGGCCAGCACCGTGTTGAGCGGGTACGGGACGGCGCTGCTGGTGAGTTATCTGCTGGGCAAATTGATAATTGCCGGCGCGAGATCAGCCCACGGACGCGCCTCAGCACATGGCGCCTCCGCTGCTGCGCTGCAACAGTCGCCTGACCCCCGATCCGTTGTTTTCGGGTCCGCGTTTGTCGCCGGCGCGATCTACGCCTTCGCCTCCAACCGTTCTGTCTATGCTGCGCTCGGTCACTATGACATGGTGACGACACAGTGGATCCCGTTTTACGCGCTGGCTCTGCTGCGCATGCTCGACGGTAGCCTGGCCTTGCACCGGCGCCGGCGGTGGGCTGTGCTCGGCGGGATTTTCTTTGCACTCACTGGCCTTGCCGAGATGATCAGCGCACTCTTCCTGGCCATATTTACGGTGATGGTGGTCGCCATCTGGGTGCTTTCGGCGCGGCGGCGGAGCAGCGCAACGAGTCCCACCCCCACCGCGCCGCAATCCGCCGCCACTCGTCTCGATCTCCGCGCCACATTGGTCAATTTTCTGCTGCTCGGCCTTGTCGCCTTCGGTTTGTGGGCGCCGGCATTGATCCCGATCCTGCGCTCGTTTCTCACCGCCGACTACGACCTGCAGGGGTGGGGAGATGCGTTGATGCTCAGCGCCGATCTGCTCGGCTGGTTCACGGCGACGGTCTTTCACCCGATCTTCGGCGGCAACATCGTGCAGGAACTGCGCCTGGTGCAGCAGCGTGCCGCCAGCCCCGACCTGGCCGGCTTTCGCGATGTGAATACTGTCTTTCTGGGCTGGGCGACGCTGGCGTTGGCGTCGATCGGCGCCTTCGCCTACCGGCGCAAAGTGGTCACATGGATCTGGACGAGCGTCATTTTTGGTGTGCTGACCCTGGGTCCGCTGCTGCAAATCAACGGGCGCTATCGCTTCGACCTCGACGGCCTGGAGACGACCGTGCCGCTGCCCTTTGCCCTCCTGCACTTCATTCCGGTCATCAAGGCCAACCGTGCGCCGAACCGTAACAGCGTGATTCTCATGCTGGGACTGGCTGTTTTGGCCGGCTACGGCGTCTACTGGCTGATGACGCAGCTGCGCGCCGGCCGGCGCCCTGCGTGGCTGGCTCAGCTGCGGCCGGCGCTGGCGCTGCTGCTGGCTGCAGCCGTGATGTTCGAGCACATGGCCGTGCCGCTCCCCCTCTCCGACGCGCGCGTGCCCGCCGTCTACGACCAGATTGCAGCGGTGCCAGGCGATTTCAGCATCATGCAGGTGCCGCTGGGCTGGCGCAACAGCTTCGGCGTCCTCGGCCCCGAACAGACGCAGTTGCAATATTATCAGTCCGCGCATGGCAAGCCCATGCTGGGCGGCAATATCAGCCGCGCGCCTGAGTTTAAGATGGAGTACTTTGCGCGTATCCCCTACTTCCAGGCGCTGACCGAGATCGAGTTTGGCCGGCCCGTGGCGCCCGAGACGCTCGCAGCAGCCGCAGCACAGGCAGCCGATCTCATGTACCTCTACGACACGCGCTATGTGGTGCTCTTCCCGCCTATCCCTGGCCGCCCACCATACGAGGATACGTGGCAGGCCTCGTGGGATTTCGTCAAGAGTACGCTGCCGCTGGAGGAGACACCCTTCTGGGCGCAAAATGGTATCGAAGCCTACCGCGTGCTCCAGCCTGACGGCGGTGACCAGTTTTATCTCAACCTGGGGGTGCCGGGCGCCTACCCCTATCGCGGCGAAGGATGGGATGCCGCAGAGGTCGATACGCCCTACAATGAGAGCGCTACGTGGGCGACGGGGACGCAGAGCCGGCTCTTCATCCCGTTGCGCCAGGTCGACCCGAACCAGACCTACGGCGTGCAGCTGCGTGCCTACCCGTTCGTCTATCCCGGCGCGCCGGCGCAGCATGTCACCCTGGCGGTCAATGGGCAGCTGCTCGAGACGCAGTTGTTGGCTGACGGCTGGCAGGAACTTGGCTGGCAGATGCCCGGCGCACTCCTGGTCGACGGACTCAACCGGCTGGAACTGACCTGGGCGTACGCAGCCGCCCCACGCAATGTCATCCCTGGCGACCGTCAGATCGGCACGACAGGCGTGCAACTACCCGTCGACGCCGACCTCAAGGCCTTTTCCGACGGCGGCTTTATTGCGCTCTTTGACGGCGCAGGCGAGCAGATCGACGCGTCAGCCGGGCGCCGCGGCGTCAACGTCACGGTGCTCGACCCGGAAAGCGGCGCTGTGCTGGACAAAGTCGGCTTCGACACGACAGCGTCGGCGGCGGAGAGCGAGAAGTTGGCGGCATTCCTTGCAGATATCCCGCCTGGCCGGCCTGTGCTCATCGCGACCTACGGCGATGCATCGGCCTATCTGGGTGCTGAGTCCCTGGCCGCGCTCAGCACGATTGGCGCGACCCTGACAGCAGACGCTGTGCGCGGCGCCTACGTCGCAGTTGCGGGCGTGAAGGGCGCAGCGCCCGGTAGCGCAGCCCAGGTCGTGGACGCCAATGATGCATTTCTGCGCGTCACTCTCAACCGCGATCGGCGTCCACTGGCCGCAGCCGTCGATTGGCTAAGCGTGGGCAAGTGAACTATGGCCGATGGACAAAGCTCAGCCGCCGGCATCGGTGGCCATCTGCAGTCATGCATCGTCGCTGATGGACTGGCGCCGATTGCCTATCGCCTATCGCCTATCGAGCCGTCCATGGTAGATCGCCACAATCCGATCCCACGGCAGCGCGCTGGTGCGCAGCCGGGCGATGGTATACATCGCCTTGTAGATTTCCAGCTTGCTGATCTTGCTGGCGCCCTCCGTGCGGTTGACAAAGGTGATGGGGACTTCACCCGTGCGAAAGCCGGCCCGCTCGACCAGAAAG
>CAIRNL010000164.1 GCA_903879975.1 uncultured Chloroflexota bacterium
GGTGCCGCTTTTCATCATCTTCAAAAACCTGGGCTGGATCAACTCCTACTGGCCCTTTGTGGTGCCCTCCTTGTTCGGCAACGCCTATTTCATCTTCCTGCTACGGCAGTTCTTCCGCAGTATCCCTGAAGAACTCTCGGACGCAGCCCGCATCGATGGCGCAAGCGAGTTTGGCATCCTGTGGCGCGTCATCGTGCCGCTCTCCAAGCCAGCCATCGCCGTCGTGTTGCTCTTCCGCTTCCTATGGTCGTGGAACGATTACCTGGGACCGCTGATCTACATCAACACAGAGTCGATGCAACCCTTGGCACTGGCAATCTATCGTATGCGCACGCTGGCCCTGAGCATGGGCACGACCTCCATGGCTTATCCGCATCTGATGGCGGTCAGCACGCTGGTGGCGCTGCCCATCATCCTGATCTTCATCTTTGCCCAGCGCACCTTTATCGAAGGAATCTCGACGACCGGCCTGAAGGGCTGATCGTCGAGATTTTGAGCCTATGCCACTGGCACGTTTTGTAGTCCCACTCTTGCTGACCGGCTGCCTGTGCAGCGCACAGGGACACCATGCGCCGGCGGCATCCCCGTTTCCGCCGCCCCGCGCGGTCTCTGCAACGATCGCCAAGGCAGCACTTGCTGAAGAGAGCGGCTGCAGCGCTGCCTTTGTCACCCATCGCCTGGACTTCACGACCGGCACCCGGCTGCGCGAGATCAATACGTACATCAGCAACGGCGCCGGCGTGGCGGCCAACGATCTCGACAACGACGGGGATATGGACCTGGTCTTTGCCAGTGTCGACCGCGAGGCCGAAATCCTGTGGAATGACGGCGATCTGAAGTTCACACCCCAGCCGCTGGACGATCGCTTCGGACGGGGTACTGCTATCGTCGACGTCGATGCCGACGGCTGGAACGATATTGTCTTCACCCACCGCGGCATCGACGGTGTCTCCTACTGGCGTAACCAGGGCAACGACACCGGTCGCTCTGCCCCCCTCCCCTTCCGCCCCACCTTCGAACGACAGTCTCTGCCTGGCGTGGACGGCTATGCCTATGCCATGGCATGGGGCGATGTGGATGGCGACAACGATCTCGATCTCGTCACCGGCTCCTACGGCGTAGAACTCCTCCAGCACGGCATTGACCCACCCGCAGCAGACCCCAGGTCGGGCATCATGCTCTATGTCCAGGAAGATGGTGTGTGGCAGCAGCGCGTCCTGAGCCGCGAAGCAGAAACGCTCTCCATCGCGATCGTTGACCTGACGGGCGATGGCCGGCCAGAAATCTGGGCGGCAAACGACTTTGCACTCGACGACCTGGTCTGGCAGCGCAGCGGTAGGGAGTGGCGCGCAGTGTACCCATTTGCCCAGACATCGCACAGCACGATGGCGATAGAATGGGGCGATATCGAGAACAACGGCAGGCTGGCGCTCTTCAGCACCGATATGAACCCCTACGACATTTCACCGCGCACGATGGCCGAATGGATACCCATGATGAACCGAATCAAGGAACATCGCGAGGCCGGCGACCCCCAGATCATGGCCAACGTGTTGCAGGTCCAGCGCACGGTAGGAAAATGGGAGAGCGCAGCCACGGAGCGCGGCATCGCCGCATCAGGATGGAGTTGGGCCGCACGCTTCGGCGACCTTGACCAGGATGGCTGGCTCGATCTATACGTGGTCAACGGCATGATCGCAGCCGATATGTTTGGCCACCTGGCAAATGGCGAATTGGTCGAGGAGAACCAGGCCTATCGCAACCGCGGCAACGGCAACTTCACAGCAGAGCCGCGCTGGCAACTCACATCCACTGCCAGCGGGCGAGGCATGGTCATGTCCGACATGGATGGCGACGGCGACCTGGATATCATTGTCAACAACCTGCGCGGCTTTGCTCAGCTTTTTGAAAACCAACTCTGCACAGGGCACAGCCTGATTGTCGACCTGAAGTGGCCAACGACAGCGAATCGTGCCGCCATCGGCGCGCGCCTGGCGCTGCACACTGACCGCGGCACCTTCCACCGCGATGTGCGGGCGTCCGGCAGCTATCTCTCCGGCGAACCGTCCCACATCCACTTTGGACTGCCGGCAGGCGTAACGCCAGATACGTTGGAGATCACTTGGCCCGATGGTGCAGTGACCAATAAAATCGATGTGCCAGCCGATCAACAGGTAACCGTGACAAGGAGCGAACCGTGACCCATCACACGCTGACTCATACGGCGCAACTCGACATCCAAACCGCATTTCCTCTGATACGCTTGCTCAATCCAAAGCAGTACACGCGCTTCGTGCTGATTTCGCTGGCCATGGGTCTCATCGCCAGCTACACGGCAGTGGCGCTCGGCTGGCTGCCCCTGTGGGGCGCTACGGCCATGACCTTGCTGATCCTGTTGCCAGCCGGTGTGCTCAAATGGCGCGACGATCGCCGCCGCTACGGCACCACCCTCACAATCCTCAGTATTCTGCTCACGGCCCAGGGGCTGCATACGGTCGAGCATCTGATCCAGTGGACCCAATATCACATCCTCTACTGGACGATGCGCCAGTCCAATGGCCTGCTCTCACCCGCCAACGCCGAATGGGTACATTTCATCTGGAAC
>CAIRNL010000165.1 GCA_903879975.1 uncultured Chloroflexota bacterium
AAGATAGCGGACTCTCCGTCAAATTCGATGGGAATCGCTGAAAGAAGCAGCCATAGCGTGCGACCAGATACTGTATGTACCTGTATCTCATAGTCCATTACCCGGCGTTCGTGCGCACACAATTGCAACAAACACTGCTGGTCATGGCTAGCAATGTAGTCGTTGCCGGCAGCCATGCTGTCCGGCAACAGCCCATTCGCCTCAAAGAGATGTTGGGCAGATGCGTTTCTGTAGAGCATGCGTCCGGCCTCAACCGATGTTACGACAGCCGGGAACGGCGCGGAATGGATCAGCGTTCGGTAGCGCTCCTCGCTTCTGTACAATTCTGTCTCAGCGCGCTTTCTATCCGTTATGTCATGCAACAAAAGCAGCGCACCTTGCACATGGCCATGCAGCGCGCTCAACGGCGTGCAGCGAACCTCAACGGCTATCCCGTTCGGCAGCACCACCTCGGCATACACACTTTTCTGACAGGCCACACCCACATGCTGAACCAGCAGAGAGCCACCCTCGCCCGTCGCCTGGAGCGGACATCCAAAGGGATCTTTCTCGATCTGCAGCAAAGCCAACGCAGCTGGGTTGAAATCGACGATATTGCCAGACGTATCAACAACAATCATGCCCTCGCCCATGCGCTCGACCAGTTGGGCGCGCGCCACGGGTACGATCCGCAGCAACCCTAGGCGCAGGATCGCCCAGGCCAGCAAAATACCGGTCAGCGAAAGCGCCACCGGCGTCGGATCGAGCCATGAAACGATGTCGGCAAGGTAGAGGTAGTTTGTTACACACGGAATCGCCAAAGCGACTATTATCACCGCTGTTCGCAGGTAATAGCGGTAGGTGCTGCGAGCAAGATAGCGAACGAGCAGCAGCGTGCCAACGATAAGCAACGTATGGGCAGCAACGGCAGATAGCCAAAAGAGTGGGCCGTGAGTGATGTCGTGTTCAATCCCAAAGGCAGTTTCTACCAATCGGAAGTCAGACCAGAAGAGATAGTGTCGCTCGTTGGTAAAGACCGCAACGAGCGACAGGAACGGAACTACCCAGATGAGCCAAAGCCAGCGAGACGACGATACTTTCTCCTCGCCGGTGTAGCTCAGGACAAAAAGGAAGAAAAAGACAGGGATGCTCTGAATCCCGATATGACTGATCATCGCAAAGGCAATCTTGGCCTGCAGACTCCACGACAAAAGTGCCATGCCATCAGCAGATGCCCAGAGAGCCGCCGCGATCATGAGAATAGTCAGTTGGCGTGCGCCTGGCGTGCGCCGGCGCTGCCACGTCTGCAGCGCGACCAGCAAGGTCACGGCAACCGTGCCAAGGTAGATGGATAACAGCGATGTCAGTTGCAAGATTGGCTTCCTCCACAGAGCGTATTGACGGTGACAGTGTTGTTATGGAAGGCCTAGCCTACGTAATTCATCAAGACAGCAACCCAACCATTCGCCCTGCACATTGACGCTATGCCTCTACCCGCCGGCTTTCTGAGACTCACTCAGCGATGCACGTCACGGAGGTCGAGTACGTTGGCCTCTATCTGGCAAGATGTGCAGACGACCAACGCTCCCCGTTGCGTAGGATATGGTATGGCTGCCCTATGGCAGCGCAGGTCGACACAAACAGGTCAGGGGTGGCGGTGTTGAAAGTAAACATATCATAATGGCAGGGAATAGCTATACCAGCGCCGATGGCGTGCGCCAGTTCTGCTGCTGTGCGGCCGTCCAAGTTACCAGCGACACGGCGCTCAGGGGAGCGGCCATTGATCGGCAGAAGCGCGACATCCACAGCAAAGGGACGCAAGATTTCAGCCATGCCGTCATAGAGTACGGTGTCGCCGCTGTGATAGATAGTGCACGGGCCGCAATGCACGACAAAGCCGAGATAGCAATGGCGTCCCTGCCCGTCGCGTTCCAACGCTTCATGTGCAGCTGGCACCGCTGTGAGGGTGAATGCGCCGACGGTGATCGTTTCCCCAGCATCCAACCCCAATAGCCAACCAGGCTCGCAGCCCAGACGATCAGCGACAAAGGGACGATTCGCTGCCGGAATAACGAGCTGCAACGCCGGATTCGCTGCGCACAGCGGTTTGAGCGTCTCGGCATCCAGGTGATCGGTGTGGTTATGCGACGACGTGACGACGTCTACAACACCCAGGCGTTCCGGCGCAATCACACGGCCAGTCATGCGCACGTGCGGCTTGTCCGTTGCGGCATACTTGCGCGTCAGCGAATCGGAAAGATAGGGGTCGAAAAGCAAGTGGCATCCCTGCCACTGCACGAGAAAACCGCTCTGCCCCAACCACCAGATGTGAAGCCGGTCAGTCTGGGTGCGGGCGCGTTCGACGTCAGCAAGAAAGGCATCGTCGGCAAGGATAGGCAATTGCATCGTGATCGTCTTGACATCCATCAACACGATTGAAAGCGGATGGTCATTGCAGCGTAGTATTCCATGATGTCCGTCTCGAGGCCGAATTTTGCACCCAGTCTGGCCTCCGCCTGAAGCCGCCCATTCTCCGGCAGCGTCAGTCCACCACCAACACAATCTTCCCAATCGTATGGCCGCTCTCGACCCTGCGGTGTGCCTCGGCCATATCACGCCACGACAGCACCTGTGTCTGCGTACTCGTCAGCACCCCGGCATCGAGCAGGTTCGCTACCCGATCAAGGATCTGGCCCTGGCGTTCTGGTTCGACGCCCAGCCGCGGCCGCGTGAACATGAGTTCCCACGTTATCGTGCCGCGGATCGCCATCAACCCGCTCACATCCAACGCCTGCGAGGCTGGCCCACTCAGGATCAGGCATATTTTACCCAGCGGGTTGAGCACCGCTACAAGCTGACTGAAGTTTTCCAGTTGCGCTGTGCTGAAGATGTGATCGAAGCCAGACAGCCCCAACTGGGCAACCTGCGCCGCAAAGTCGTGGCGATGATCGATAGTGGCCGCCGCGCCCATAGCACGCGCATAGTCGGCCGACTCAGCGCGTGAGGCGGTGGCAACCACATGACGTCCAGCGACGCGCGCAGCGATCTGCACTGCAATCGAGCCTACACCCCCTGCGCCACCGACGATGAGGAGCGGCCGTGTCGGCGCCAGCGGATCAATGCCCAGTTGCTCGAACATGCCTTCCCATGCCGTCAGCGCGGTGAGTGGCATAGCGGCTGCCGCCTCGAACGACAGCAACTGCGGCTTGTGTCCGACGATGCGCTCGTCGACGGCCACGTATTCTGCATAGCTGCCCGCCCGCGTGATATCGCCTGCGAAAAAGACTGCATCGCCCGGCCGGAAGCGCGTCACCTCCGGCCCTGTCTGCTCAACGACACCCGCTGCGTCCCAGCCGAGAATCATCGGAATCTGAGCCACTGCGCTCCCGGGTGGGCCACCGCTGCGCACTTTTGTATCCACTGGGTTGACAGAAAGAGCGTATACTCGCACGAGCAGGTCGTGCGGGCGCAGCACAGGCATCGCCACCTCGGTGAAGTGCAACACATCGGGTCCACCGTAAATGTCTTGGACGATGGCCTTCATACCGGCGTGTTCTCCTTTCTCACTGTTCCAGTCACAGATCGACAATACGCTCGATGATCTTGCCAGTCCTCTGGTCGCACAAAATCTGCTTGAGTTTATTGCCGTGCATCAACTCTTCCTTGACGAGCGCCATGCCGTCGCGCAGTTCCGGCTCCGTACGGATCGACGCTGCGCCCTGCGTAGCGCGCCACTCGAAGAGTTCGACAGGTTCCCAACGCTTGGATGCTGCCGACTTGTAGCAGGCATCGAGAATGGCATTAACGACGTAACCGTCGTAGAAAGTCTCCATGGGTTGGCAGCCTTTATCCATCGCCTCGAACATATCGGTAAACATGTGGATGTAGCCCAGTTCGTGCACCTCATCGCCGACGGGGAAGAGCCAGCCGGTATCCGACTCGGCCTTTTCGGCTGTATAGCCACTGCGTGCTGCAGTGAACATCTCAGCCCCCGTGCGCAGGAAGTGATTGAGCCAGATAGTGCCTTGCGTGCCCGCAACCTCATCGCGCAGGTCCATACCGCCACGAAAAGTCCAACTCACCTCAAACTGGCCGACCGCACCGCTTTCGAACTTGATCAGCGCAATCGCATTGTCGTCGGCTGGGATGGGATGAACCAGCGTATCGGCCCAGCACATGACCTCCACAGGGCGGTTGTTCTTGCCCACAAAGCTGCGGATGATCTCCGCGCAGTGGCAGCCCAGGTCGATAATGGCGCCGCCACCGGCCAGTTCCTTGTCCCAGAACCACGCGCTGTGCGGGCCAGAGTGCGTCTCGCGTGAGCGCACCCACAGCACATCGCCCAGCGCGCCTGCCTTGACCGAGGCGATGGCTTTCAGCGTCTTGGGCGTGTAAACCAGGTCCTCGAGGTAACCCGCGAAAACACCGGCCTGCTCGACGATATCGAGAATCTGCTTTGCCTCGGCGGCATTGCGCGCCAGCGGCTTGGTCATGAGGATCGCCTTCCCAGCCTGCACAGCCAGTGTCACCGCCTCCAGGTGTTGATAATTGGGCAGACCGATCACGACGGTGTCGGTGGCCGGGTCGTTGATGGCAGCAACCAGATCGTCGGTGGCATTAGGGATGCCCCATTCCTGGGCAAAGGCTTTGGCGCGCTCCTGCGATCGCGAGTAGACCGACAGCACGCGGTCGCGGCTGCGGTTGCCGTGCAGCGTCATCGTGTAGAACATGCCGATGAGGCCGGTACCAAGCATCGTCACATGATGGGATTTGGACATGATCAGCGTCTCCTGTGCTGGGTATCCTGCGTTTGATAATCGCACAAAATCTAGATTGCGTGCAGTATACCCAATGCGGTCAATGCCTGCAATCCGTGCCAATTTTTCATCTCTATCTACTTCGCATCCGGAGCGTAGACAGCAGCATAGACGCCTGGGACCCCATCCACTGAGCGGTAGCCCAGACGCTCGTAGAGGCGGACCGCCACAGGGTTGTCTGCCTGGAGAAGCACGCGCACAGGCCGGCCCTGCTTACAAGCGCGCTGCCGCAATTCACTGTCGATCCAGCGCATGATAGCCGCGCCCACACCCTGGCCGCGCACGGCTGCAACTACATTAACGCCGCCCAGCACCCAGCCATCTACAGGAGCCAGCAGCGAGCGATCGCGGCGGATCAGCGAAGCCGTACCCGCCAGCGCGCCCGAGCCCTGACTGTAAAAGACCCAGGTGGCATCGCCGGGTATGGCGGCGTGCTCGCGCAGCCATCCAGCAAAGGCTGGTCCGTCCTCGCGATCGCCGTCGACGGTCATCCCCTCGATCCAGGCGAAAAAAGCCACACGTTCATCTGCCGTCAGCGTATCGAGTGGGCGGGCGCTCA
>CAIRNL010000166.1 GCA_903879975.1 uncultured Chloroflexota bacterium
GCCAGTCGGTGGGGGCGTGCCAGTCGGTGGGGGCGTGCCAGTCGGTGGGGGCGTGCCAGTCGGTGGGGGCGTGCCAGTCGGTACGAGTGTCGCTGCCGCGATGGGGGAACTGGTTGGCGATGCGGCATTCTCGCCATGCGTAATGAGCGGTAGAAAAGACCAGCTGGAGGTTGTGCGCGCGGGTCTGTGATCCCCAGGAAGTGAGTTGGTCGAGGCCGGCGGTGTAGAATCACCGGTACTGCGGCGCGCAGACACCTCTGCGCCGCGAGCCGACAGGAGGATTCCAATCAGTATCCAACCTGCAATCACATAGGAGAATTTACGCAACCGATGCCCCCTTCGCACCTGTTTTGACTCTGCCCGTTCGAGGCAGCGCCGCCAATTGTGGCAGGATTCGTCAGATTGTCAAACATCTGGATTCGGAATAAGATACTATTTGAAATAAGATACTAAGGTCATTTTTTTGCATTGGCCGTCTGAACGAACGAGATGAATCCTGGATGACACACAACCCGTTGCATAGCAAGCGTATACTTTCCCGGCGCGGCTTCATGAAGCTTGCCGCCTGTCTGTCGTTGACTGCCCCCGTGTTAGGCTGCGTGCCCAGCGCCACCGATGGCGCCGATGGGCCGCTGTCCCCCTTTCAACTCTGGCTGAGCCTGATCCGCAACGCCGGTGCGCCCATCAGCAGCACGCCTACTGTACTGGTGATCGGGGCTGGCATGGCCGGATTGGCGGCTGCCAAGCAACTGCAGCTGCAGGGGGTTGCCGTCCGAATCCTGGAAGCGCGCAATCGCACCGGGGGACGGATCCACACGGATCGTTCGCTGGGGATTCCGGTCGACATGGGAGCGTCGTGGATTCATGGCCCGCAGGGGAACCCGATCACCGCGCTGGCCCAGGCGGCCGGTGCCGGCACCTACCTGACGGACGATGAGAGCCTGGTGGTCTATGATGCGCAAGGCAACGAAATCAGCGACTCGGTCATGGACGCAGCCTATGCGCAATATCTGGAACTCATGGAACGAGTAGATGATGAGGCAACACCGGATCAGAGCCTGGCACAGGCAATTGCTGCGATCGATCCGACGTTCCTGACCGATCCGGTCATGATCTATCAACTGAGTGCATACGCTGAATTCGATGCCGGTGGTGCCATTGAAGTACTCAATGCTGCCGAATGGGACGAAGATGAGGCTTATCCCGGCGCCGATGTCTTGTTGCCCAGCGGCTATGATGCGCTTGTCGATCACCTTGCGCAAGGACTCGACATCCACCTGGAGCACGTTGTGCAGCAGATCCATATCACGGACAGTGGGGTTGAGGTACAAACCAACCAGGGCACTTTTGTTGCGGAGTACTGTATCTGCACCTTGCCATTGGGTGTGCTCAAAGCGGGTGCGGTCACCTTCGATCCGCCTTTGCCGGTGGCGTTTCAAGAGGCAATCGCCAAGGTTGGGCTTGGGCATGTCAACAAGATCGCCCTGCGTTTCCCTGTGCGGTTTTGGGACGACGAACTGCAGTATGTGGGTTATACTGCGCCGATCAAAGGGCAGTATCCCTACATCATGAATGTCAGCAAGTTTGTGCCGGGCGTCAACATGCTCATGACCTTTGCGTTGGGTGCCTATGGGCTGGTCACCGAAACGCAGACCAACGAGCAGATTCAAAATGATGTCATGGCGATGTTGAGAACGATCTATGGTGATGTACCGGCACCGGATGGGGTGCTGGTCTCGCGTTGGACGCAAGACCCCTACAGCCAGGGCAGCTACAGCCTGGCTGGTGTTGAGACACGAGCAGGGCATTTTGAACAGTTTGCAGAGAACGTAGCGGGTCGTCTTTTCTTTGCGGGCGAACATACAACCGCCCGTCACCGCAGCACCGTGCACGGCGCGTACAACAGCGGTCTGCGGGCTGCTGATGCCATCCTTGCCCGCAGGTAAAACAGTCCCTCCCCATCACCATGCGTACAGGGGGCGCCGTCGATGAAATGGGTGCTCGTCTGCAATTCCGGGAAGGCGCGCGCGCCATGCCGTCGCCATCGAGGACTGGTTTGCCGGTCAGCGCGCCGGCCACCAGGGGCTGGATCGAATTGGCGCCGCCGATCTCTGCGCAGAGGATGGCGTCGATGGGGCGGCCGATGTACTCTTCGAGGGCTTCGATGTCCCAGCGTGGCTCGAGACCTTGCGGTAGCTTTTCGATGCCTACGGTGGGCGCGCCCATGCCGCCCACTTCGGTCACCAGAGCATCGTCGGCGATGTCGTCCAGCCCGATGACGGTGACGCCGTACCCTTGCTCCAAGATGCTCTGCATGTAGAGTTTGCCGAGATAGGGATTACCGCCGCCGCCCGTGCCCAGGATACCAGCGCCGATTGCGATCGATTCGACGTCGTCGTGTGTGATCTGCCACATAGCGGTTACCCTAGCGCCAGTGTACCGACTGCCTTCACGCGGATGCGCGTTGCGTTGCCGGGCAGATAAGCGAGCGGGATTTCTTCTACTTCGACGCTCTCCACCGAATCTGGCAGGGCGCCTTCACGAAGAACGCGCTGTGTGGCCTCCTCCTTGGCCTGGGCCAACGCCTGCTCGCGCGGCACTGCATCGAGGCTGAAGACGCGGTCGACCTCGCCACCAACCTGGGCAATGGCGGCGCCGATTGCGTTGGCAACCGCTGCGTGTTCAGGCCGATGCAGTGCCGACACACCATTCAGTGTATCGCCCACCAGGATCATGCCGCCGCCGACCAGAATGACGGGCACTGCGCCCGGGGCAGTTTTCATGCGGTCGATGCTGATCTCGATCATCTCCCACATGCGTGCGGTGACCGCTTGGACAAATGCCGGGTCGAGATGGGCCACACGGCTGCGGTCTCCTATGTCAGCCAGCCCGGCAGCCACGGCAACATCAGAGGTAGTCAGATCGCTGCCGCCGAAGACGAGCGCGCGCTGTGTGATCTCGTAGCCGACGCTGCGCGGCCCGATCTGGAGCGGATCGGGCTGGATATGGCTGCCGCCGCCCAGGCCAAAGGAGAGTACGTCCGGCATGCGGAAATTGGTGCGCACGCCGCCGACGCGCACGGC
>CAIRNL010000167.1 GCA_903879975.1 uncultured Chloroflexota bacterium
CGAGGTGAAGGCCGCCGTGGAAGGCGCGCGCTCGGTTGCGCCCGACCTGCCTATCTGCGCGACCATGAGCTACGACACGCGCGGCCGCACCATGATGGGCGTCACCGGCGCGCAGATGGTGCAGGAACTGGCCGGGCTGGGACTGACCGCAGTCGGCGCCAACTGTGGCAACAACCTGATCGACACCGAAGCCGCACTGGCTGAGATGCACACCGCTGCGCCCGACATGATCCTCATCGCCAAGGCCAACGCCGGCATGCCGCGCTACGAGGGCGACAAGCTCATCTACGACGGCACACCCGATGTCATGGCCGCCTATGCCGACCGTATGCGCAGCCACGGCGTCTCGCTCATCGGCGGCTGCTGTGGCAGCGGCCCAGCACACATCCGCATGATGCGCCAGGTGCTCGACGGCGAGATCCCGGTGCCGGAGGTGACGCTGGTTCCGGCGCAGCCGGCGCCGGAGGCGGCCGCCGGGCGCACACGTGAACGGCGAGTACGCCGCGGGTAAATCAGGAGGATCTTGATGATTCCAAACGCACTGAATGAGTCAACAGTTGAGTTGTTGGCTGAGTTGCTGCCTGGTGAACCAAGTGTCGATGCTCGCATGCGCTAATACATCCATTGGACCGACCGGAGGATCATGTCACTTTGCCCGGTGGCCTAGGCAATAATCCGGTCGACGAGTGCCTCAAGCGTGTGGAGGAAATAATCGTCGATAACGACCTTTTGTGAGATCAAGATGGCACGCTTGTCCCAGAAGTATCCGTCCTTTCTCGAAAAGACCTACCAGGCAGCCGAACGCGCGGCATGGGCACTCAACCCACTGATCGCCAAGATCGGCTATCGCCGCGTCGAACGCCTGATCAAGCCGGTCGAGGATTTCGCCAAGGAGCACATCTTTGGCTGCCACCACTGCGGTCAGTGTATCCTGCATTCGACCGGCATGTCCTGTCCGATGGAGTGCCCAAAGAATCTGCGCAACGGGCCTTGCGGGGGCGTGCGCGCCGATGGCCATTGCGAAGTCAAACCGGACATGCGCTGCGCGTGGGTCGTCGCCTATGAGAACGCACAGCAGATGCCGATCTACGGGCACGAGTTGATCGAAATCCAGCCGCCCGTCGACCGCCAGCTCGAGAATACCTCGGCATGGATCAACCTGCTGACCGGCGTCGACAAGCAAGTGCCGGCCGGCTGGGTGCCGATTGCGAGTATCGACGTTGCAAAGAGCGCCAAGGAATAGGGAATGGTAGCGAAAACCAGGATGGAAGATGGCTGTCGAAATGAGCGACCCTGTTGTGCTCAGTCCCAGTAGTCCACCAAACGGTGAATACCGCAGCCGCCTCGAACGTGTCCTGCGCTCCGGCCGTTTTGCCGTGACGGCCGAACTCAACCCGCCCGACTCGGCCGACCCGCAAGAGGTCTATGACGCAGCCGTCGTCCTCTCCAGCGTCTGCGATGGCATCAACGCGGTCGACGCCTCGGGCGCCAATTGTCACATGTCGAGTGTGGCGATCTGTGCGCTCCTCACCCGCGCAGGCTATGAGCCGGTCTACCAGGTGTCGTGCCGCGATCGTAATCGCATCGCCATCCAGGGCGACCTGCTGGGCGCAGCCGCGCTGGGCGTGCGCAACGTGCTCTGTATCACCGGCGACGATGTGACTGCCGGCGACCAGCCGCAGGCCAAGCGCGTCTTTGACCTCGACAGCATTCAACTGCTGCACACCGCGCGCCTGATGCGCGACAAGGGCGTCTACCTCAGCGGACGCAAACTGACCGTGCCGCCGCCACTTTTTCTCGGTGCAGCGGAGAATCCCTTCGCGCCACCCTTCGACTGGCGCCCGCAGCGGCTGGCCAAGAAGGTCTCTGCCGGCGCTGAGTTCTTCCAGACGCAGTACTGTTTCGATATCCCTCGCTTTCAGCACTTCATGGCGCACGTACGCGACCTGGGCCTGACCGAAAAGTGCTTCATCCTGGCCGGCGTGGGGCCGCTACGATCGGTCGGCGCCGCCGAGTTCATGCGCAGCAAGGTGCCCGGCGTCTATATTCCCGATGCCGTCATCAAGCGGCTCAAGAGGGTGCCGAAACATCAACAGCGCACCGAGGGTAAGAAAATTTGCGTCGAGATCATCCAGCAGGTGCGCGAACTGCCCGGTGTGGCAGGTGTGCACATCATGGCCTATCGCCAGGAAGAACTCGTCGCAGAGATCGTGGAAGAGGCGGGCCTGCTGCCGCGCCCCTTCCGTACTGACGCATCGCACCCAGCACGTGAGCGTCACCTGCACCGTCCAGGCGAGCCGGCTCGCTAGAGAAAGAGCCAGCGCAATCGCCCCGCAGACGCCGGGGACACGCGGCGGCGCAACGCAGAGCGTGCCGTGTCCTTTGTTGTCCCTCCCCGCGCTCTCTGAGCCTTTGGGGGTGCGTTGCTGGATGACAGCGCAGGGTATCTACCTGCGCGAAGCCAATCGTTCAAAGGAGTAGTGGAGTGGAAACAGTTGTCAGTTCTCGTACAAAAGAGGTTCGCATCGGCCCC
>CAIRNL010000168.1 GCA_903879975.1 uncultured Chloroflexota bacterium
AAAAATGAATAGATTGTTGTTGAGGGACGGGGGGCAGATCAGAACACAAGCAGTTCCGGCGGAAGCTGTACCCGTCGCGGGTAACTCGCCTGCGTCCCAGGAGATTGCACGCTGATAGCCGCGATGGCGTTCGCCCGTTCGATGGCCGTACGCATGGACACCCCGGCGGCCAGAAAATAGCCCAGGCTGCCGACAAATGCATCGCCGGCTCCGGTCGTGTCGACGGCACTGACCTCTATCGTTGGGATATGCTCATCGATGCCTTCGGTCACGTAGAGACAACCGTGCGCGCCCAGGGTGATGAGGGCAGCCCGTGCGCCCCGTTCCAAAATCGCCGTGGCAGCCAGTCGGGCGTCGTCCAACGTATGGACCTCGACGCCGGTCAGCAACTCCGCTTCGTTCTCGTTGGGACAGAAGATATCGGTGAGGGCATAGACCTCGGCCGGGATCTCACTGCTGACTGGTGCCGAGTTGAAAATGGTGGTGACGCCCGCTGCACGCGCCAGGCGCAATGCAGCCAGGTTGGCTGCCATCGGCACTTCCATTTGACAAAGCAACACGCGTGCGCCGGCAAGCGCTGCCTGCGCCGCAGCGACATCATCCGGTGTGACCAATCCATTGGCACCGGCAATGACGATGATGTTGTTCTGGCCGTTGTCGTCGACAGTAATCACGGCCACACCGGAGGAGATGCCCTTGCTCTCCAAGACGAAGGCAGCGTCGATCCCTTCAGCGGCCAGGTTGCGTCGCATGTCCTGACCGAAAATGTCATCGCCCACGCGGCCGACCATGCTGACGGCACCGCCCAGCCGAGCGGCCATGACCGCCTGGTTGGCGCCTTTCCCACCGTAGCCGGTCGTGAATTGTGTGCCGTGCAGGGTCTCACCTGGGCGCGGGAAGCGGTGCACGTAGGCATTCATGTCAAGATTGATGGAACCGACGACACAGACTCCAGGAGCACGCATAGAACCTCACCGATGTTTGCTAAGCGGACGGAACATTCCATTGGAGCGATTGTTTCTACCCTGCAGTCTATCATTGCCTACTTTGTCGGACAAGGCCGGCAAAATCGTGTTCCTACAAGACCCTCGCTGTTTGAGCTACTCACCGCTCCCGAGTACAATGGCACAACTATGGTCAACCAATTTACGCTTTCCCACTACGACGAGGCTGCCGAATCTGTGCGTGCGCGCACCCCTCATCGGCCAGTGATCGGCCTGATTCTCGGCAGCGGGCTGAGCGGGCTGGCAGGGCAGATCGCGGACGCCACTGTCATCCCCTACAGCGACATCCCATTTTTCCCGATCAGCACAGTGGCCGGGCATGCTGGACGTCTGGTGATCGGCACGCTGGCTGGTGCGCCGGTTTGCGCCATGCAGGGCCGTTTTCACTATTACGAAGGCTATTCCATGCAGCAAGTGACGCTGCCGGTGCGTGTCATGCAGCGCTTCGGCATCGACACCCTGATCGTCACCAACGCTGCGGGCGGCCTCAATCCATCATTCGCCGTCGGCGACATCATGCTCATCGAAGACCACATCAACCTAGTAGGCATGGCCGGCGTCAATCCGCTGCTTGGAGCGAACCTGGACGAATTTGGGCCGCGCTTTCCAGCCGTCAATCGCGTCTATACCAAGTGGCTGCGGCAACTGGCTACTGACGTCGCACAAGAGAGGGGTATCGACCTGCGCCGCGGCGTCTACATCCAGCTTGCTGGCCCCAACTTCGAGACGGCAGCCGAAGTTCGCATGCTACGGGCGTGGGGCGCTGATGCCGTGGGCATGAGCACCGTCGCCGAGACGCTGGTTGCCCATCACGCCGGGATGAACGTCCTCGGGCTCAGCACCATCACGAATATTGCAATCGATGCGCTGGATGCAGAGGGACAACCAAGCCACGAAGAAGTCATGGACGCCGGTCAGCTCATTGTGCCGCGTCTGACAACGCTCTTGCTGGGCGTCCTACAGCACCTTGGCCAGGGGGGCTGAGGCCATCATTCTATGCAAGCAGGAGCAAAGCCATGCAATTCCTGAAAAATATTTTTGGCAACACCAAGCTGGATGGCGCTGCCCTGGCTGCGTCTGCGGATTTGAAAGAATATGCGCAGATCGCGCTGCTTGCTCACTTTCTGACTCCGCAGCCGCTGCATGACGCCACCCTGCAGGGGCGCTGGAGCCGCGTACTGCCGCGGCCCTACGCAGATACGATTGCGATCTTCGAGAAACAAGGCTGGCTTGAAGCGACGGCGGCCGGCTACCAAGTCACCCCAGTAGGCCGCCCCTTCGCTGAAGCCTATGTCCAACGTGCTGCGCGCGAAGAGAGCAACGCACGCCAGCAGGTGCGCGTTGCTCTGGGCCAGATGATGACCAGTGAGGCGCTCACGATTCGCCGCCAGTATGAGAACCGCATGCCTCTGGGCAAGGCGCCGTGGACAGGACCCGAACCACAGATGAATCACAGCGCTGTCACGCGGCGTATCTTTTTCCTCGACAACCAGCTCCTCGGCGGTCTGAGCCCGGAGACAGCGCAGTGGCTCAAGCTCTACGCTGCCGAGCAGCATCTGTGGGGCGTGCACTGGACGCTCGACGCAGCCACCATTCCAGCCGATGTTGCCGCTGAACTGGCGCGACCCGATATGCAGATTGAGGAGGCAGTCTACTGGCGCGGCTATGCGTTGAGCCTTTTCGTGGACAACCAGGATACGTGGCAGCGCGTCAAGGGTGGCGACCACGTCCGCCGGCTAGAAATCGTCGGGCCGGACGACGAGCATACGTGCAGTCACTGCCGCAGCTTTCTCGGCAAGCAGTTCCTTGTGGTGCGCGTGCCGGATCTGCCGCACCCAGAATGCACTTCGCAGCGTGGCTGCCGCTGCCGCTATGAACCGGTGCTGGAAGTACTGGAAGAGATTCCGCTCGTTTGAAGTCGCCTCACCTGCCGTCGACGGCAGGCTGCTCCGCTACAAGTTGGCGGGCCGCTTTTTGTGTGCGCCCAGTGCGAATCTCCCAGCGCCAGGTCAGACCGGCGACGATAATCCCCAGTAGAATCAACGATGCGACCAACAGGAACTGATCGTGCAGTGCACTGACGATTGCGTCTGGGCCAGCGACCCTGAGGTCGATGGCGGCACCGCTGTAGTGCGCCACGCGCGCCGTGAAGAATGCACCCAACCCGGCGATGCCAGCCACCTGCCCGATTGTTCGCAGCATACTCAGAATGCCGGATGCCACCCCCAGCCGTGCGCGTGGCACTGCCCCCATAATGGCGCTGTTGTTGGGCGAGTTGAAGGTTGCCATACCGATGGTCACCGGCAACATCCGTAGCACGTAGCCCCATGGTGTGCCGTCGACGCGCAGCGTCGTCATCGCCATATAGCCAGCAAAGATGAACAAAAGGCCCACCATGCTCACTGACCGGGTACCCAGATGATCGGACAGTGCGCCTGACAGCGGCTGCAGCAGGATCATGAGCACCGGCACCACGGCCATCAGCAGGCCAACCTGACTCAGCGGCAAGCCGAGCACAAGTTCGAGATAGAAGGGCAGCAGCAACACGACACCGGCGATGGCAACAAAGGCCAGCGTAGCCGTGAAGAGATTCAGCGAAAATTCCGGCTTGCGAAAGAGCGAGAGATCGACCATGGGGAAGCGCGCACGGGACTCGACCCAGACAAATAGTGGGAGTGCAAGGGCTCCGACGGCCAGCAGCAGCGAAATCAGCGGCGCGCCGAAGCCGATGTTCTGGCCGACCGTCAACGCCAGCGTAAAGGCCAGCAATCCGACACCCATCACGGCAGCGCCGACAAAGTCGAAGTGCTCGCGACGTTCCGCCGGCTGCATGGGTGGCAGGAACAGCATCGAAAGCACAAATGAAATCAAGCCTACCGGAATATTGACGTAGAAAATCCAGCGCCAGCTCAAATAATTGAGAATGAGGCCGCCCACTGCTGGGCCAATGACGATTCCCAACGAAATGAAGCCGGCCACAAAACCCAGCGCGGTGCCGCGTTCATGCGCAGGCCACGTTTCCGTAAGAATCGCGGTGCCCAGAGCAATCATCATGGCTGCGCCGATCGATTGCAGCACGCGGAAACCAATGAGCCAGTAGACCGTCGGCGCCACCCCGCACAGCGCCGAACCCAGCAGAAAGAAGACGATACCCAGCACAAAGATGCGCTTTTTGCCCACGATATCAGCCAGGCGCCCGATCCCCACCAGCAGCAGTGCCAGCCCCAACAGGTAAGAGAGGACGACCCATTGCACTGTGGGGAAGTCTGTGTCCAGCTTGACGATGAGTGTGGGTACAGCGACGTTGATGATACTGCCGTCAACGCTGCCCAGAAACAGGCTCAGCCCGACAGCGACCAGGATCCACCACTTGCGTGAAGCTGGCGCGTGGGCTGTGGATAGGCGTAACCGAGGAGATGAGTGCTCCATGCAGGTTTCCAACGTGAATCGTACAGAGTATTGACAACCAGCACACCCGGCCTGCCTGGCGGCATTGTCCGCCGCCAGGGCGCGCACTCGCCCCCGCGCACGTCGGTTGCGGGGGCATTGCGGCTACCTTTGGTCGGGAGGAAGCCAGCGCGGGTTATCTTCAACGGCAACGACCCCCTCACGTGCCACGACGCGCTTGCGAAAGCCCTGTCGCTCAATGGAGCCATAGTCATGGCCGGCATTGGCCGGGAAGACCCAGAAAAAGACCAGGTCCTGCGCGTCGCTCGTATTGACAGTACGATGCGCCCAGCGCGGCGGCACGTAGACGACACTGCCGGGGATCATCTCCGCCACGTGCCAGTCACCTTCGGGCGTCTCCATCACCATGCGCCCGCGGCCTCCCAGGCAATAGTAAACCTCACCGGTTTCCAAGACGGCGTGGAAGTGCCCCTTGGTCATGAAGTATTCGTCGCCGACCTTGCCAGGATGCAGGATCGTGAGTCCTGACGAAAGCTCGCCCTCCACAGCCGGCCGTTCCACCATGTACACCTTGTAGAGGACGCTGTCATGCGCTGCCAACTGGGCATCAAAGGCTGCTGTGTCGTAATACTGGCCGCGCATCGACGAAAGCCGCCGCACCACCGGCTCATATTGCTCGATGGCAGGTCGAAGTGTATTTAAAAAATAGACAAATGGTTCTGTGCTCATGATGATCTTTTCTCTATGTCTCACCGAATTCCACACCCGTCGGCGACTTATAGTAAGATGGGACGCGGGTTTTTTCAAATACTGATGCTTGCGACCGTTGATCGGTGTCGCAAGCGACCTGCAATCGAGGACAGCATGAGCTACGATGGACGGGTTCACACGGTGCAAATTGGCAACGTCACGCGCAAGCTGCCGATCTTTCAGGTGGCGCCGGGCGTCAAGATCGCCATATTCAACATGCTGGGCGACACGGAGGTTGTCGAAACGGCGGCGGACGCCCTGGCGGCACGCATGCCGGTTGGCGCCGAGGTGCTGGTCGTCCCCGAGGTCAAGGCGATCCCGCTGGCACACGCACTTTCGGTCAACAGCGGCCTGCCTTATGTTGTGGTACGCAAAGTGCGCAAGCCCTACATGGTCGATTGCCTGGCGACAGAAGTCATCAGCATCACTACCGGCGTGCCGCAGACGCTCTATGTCGACGGCAAAGACGTCCATCTGGTGCGCAACAAGCGCGTCGTAGTCGTCGACGACGTCATCAGCACCGGCAGCACGATCCGCGGCCTGCGCCAGTTGATCGATCAAGCCAATGCGACGATTGCCGGCGAAATGGCGGTCTTTACCGAGGGCAGCCCCGAAGACTGGAACGAGATCATCGCTCTGGGCCATTTGCCGATCTTCACGGACTGAGGAGTCTGACCCAAAGGGTATATGTCCAATATCATTGACCGAGTAGCAAAGATCGCCGACCGTTTTGACGAACTGACCGAGCTGATGGCCGAACCCGCCATCGCCGCCGACTTCTCGCGCTTGAGTGAAATCGACCGTGAGCGTCAGGAGATCGAGGAACTGGCTACCACGTATCGTCGCTATGCCGTCGTCGAAAGCCAACTTGCCGAGAACCGGCTCTTGCTCGAAGACGCCGATGCAGAGATGCGCGATCTGGCCGAGCTGGAGAACGAGACCCTGTCAGCCGAACGCGACGAGCTCGACCGGCAGATGAAGGCCCTCCTCCTGCCCAAGGATCCCAAAGACGAAAAGAACGTCATCGTTGAAATCCGCGCCGGCACGGGCGGTGAGGAGGCTGGCCTCTTTGCTGCCGAACTCTATCGCATGTACCTGCGCTGGGCTGAAGCGCAGCGCTACAAAACCGAAGAACTCAGCCTGAACGACACCGGCATCGGCGGGATCAAGGAAGTCGTCTTTGCTATCAAGGGCAAGGGCGCCTATAGCAAGCTCAAGTACGAGTCAGGGGTACACCGTGTGCAGCGCGTGCCGGTGACGGAAAGTGCCGGCCGAATCCACACCAGCGCCGCAACCGTGGCGGTGCTCCCCGAGGCAGACGAAATCGACGTTGAAGTCAACGACAACGACATTCGCATCGATATCTTTCGCAGTAGCGGGCCAGGCGGCCAGAGCGTCAACACGACCGACTCTGCTGTGCGCCTGACGCACCTGCCTACGGGCATCGTCATCTCGTGCCAGGATGAAAAGAGCCAATTACAGAACAAGCTCAAGGCGATGCGCATTCTTCGCTCACGTCTTTATGAGATTGAGGAGCAGAAGCGCATGGACGAACTCGGCGCCACGCGGCGCAGCCAGATTGGATCGGGCGATCGGAGCGAAAAGATTCGCACCTATAACTTTCCACAAAGTCGCGTCACCGACCACCGCATCAACAAGACGGTCTATCAACTCGATGCCGTGATGAACGGGGACCTGGAGCAGTTCATCGAGGAGTTGGCAGCGCAGGATCAGGCGCAGCGCCTGGAAGCAATGAGCGCCGAACCTGCCTGATGCAGCGTAGGCCACACGTGGGATCGCCGTATTGTCCCAGTCTGCAGTCTGTCGCTGAATTGTAAGTCAGGCGCAGTGTCAACCGGTTGTGGCGCCGCAGATTTCTGCTAGAATGAACTGGGTCTGGCTCGTTCCCTGTCCTGCTGGTCGCAGCAGGGGCCAGGCTGATATTCGATTGTCCTGCACAATGTCCCGTGCAGCTTTTTTCCAGGAGGCACTCTTTGGCTATCTTACATTTGGATGTTCGACCGAGGAAGGGCGAACGCCGAAATCGTCGCGCTCAAGGAAGAGTTGTGACCGGACCGACTGTATCATCAGCACCTGACGCAACGACTGCAAAGCGACTGATTGCCCACGGCGATGCAGCAACCAATGGCGCGGTTGGGACTCGCCAGTGGCAACCCGTTGAATGGAAGCTCTCGGCGGGTGTGCAAGTTGGGCCAGCGGTCAACGCTGCGACACAACGCCTGGAAGAGGCTGGCATCACGACTGCACGGCTCGACGCGCAGGTGATCCTGGCGCACGTGCTGGGCGTGGGGCGGAGCTGGCTTTTTGCGCACTACGAGCATGAGCTGGCGCCCGCGCATGCCGAGTGCTATATGGAATTGATTGTGCGGCGGATCGAGCGCGAGCCCGTGGCGTATCTGGTGCGTCACAAGGAATTTTACGGGATCGACCTCTACGTCGATCCCCGCGTGCTCATCCCGCGGCCCGAAACCGAGATGCTCGTCGACCAGGTTCTCACGGAAGCCGCCGTCCGCGCGCCGCAACCGTTGACTATCGCCGATGTTGGCACCGGCAGCGGGGCCATTGCGCTGGCTGTGGCAAGCAACGTGCCGAATGCACAGGTATATGCAATCGATCTCAGCCTCAACGCGCTGGCTGTGGCGCAGCACAACATGGAGCGCCACAGCCTCCATGACCGTGTCCATCTGCTCCACGGCGATCTGCTCACGGTGCTGCCCGTGCATGTCGACGTGGTAGTCGCTAACCTGCCCTACGTCAACACCTCCGACTTTGCCACGCTGGATGCAGACGTGCGCAACTACGAGCCCAGCAGCGCGCTGGTGGCTGGGCCGCAAGGGATCGACGTCATCGAACGCCTGATCCCGCAGCTACCGTCATCCTTGAATCCCGGTGGTGTGGCCATCCTTGAAATTGCCTACGACCAGGGCGAACTGGTCATGGCGTTAGTCGAGAAGCTGTTGCCCCAAACGACACAACTCGAGCTACACCGCGATTACCATGGCCGAGACCGCATGGTATCATTTCAGCTATGAGCAAAAAGCCACCCTTCGATCTCGTCGTTCTCGATTTGGACGGCACCATCATCAACGCCTACGAGCGTGCGCCCATCAGCCCTGGGGTGCACGATGCGATTGCCGCCGTGCAAGCCTTGGGCGTGCCGGTCACCATCGGCAGCGGGCGTACGTTCGACTATATCCGCAACCACCTTCCCGGCGACCTGCGCCTGACCCATCCAGTCATTGCCACCCAGGGTGCCGTGATCGGCGATCCGGTCACCGGTCATGTGCTGGCGGAGGTGCACCTGCCGCTCGATCTGGCGCGTGCCATCGCCGGCTATGTCGACAGGCACGGCTATCCGACCGCCTTCTACTTCAATGACGCCGACGGGCACACGCGGATTTTGCAGAATATGGCGGGGCGTACGCTGCAGGAAGAAGAGACATTTCATCACCTGCTCGGCCATCCGGTGACACTGGTCGATGCGTTCAGCCCCCTGCTGGCAGACGACGGCGCTCACCCACCGGTCAAGGTGATGGCCTACAACCATCATCTTCCCGATCCGGTCGATCTTCTGTACGAGTATCAACGTCGTTTTTCACCGCCGCTCTCGATTACCCGCTCGCATGAGTGGCTGGTTGAAACCACTGCGCCGGGAATCGACAAGGGCAGTGGGCTTCACCGGCTGTGTGATCTGCTTGGCGTGGACATTGCCCGCGTGATGGCCATTGGCGACAGCGACAACGATATTCCCATGCTGCGGGCAGCTGGCTTTGGCATTGCCATGGGCAACGCTGGGCCGCACGTCAAGGCCGTCGCCCAGTGGGTTGCACCCACTCTCGAAGAAGACGGTGCCGCCGTCGCCCTTCGTCGCTGGATTCTCGACGCATGACCCAACGGTTCCCTGTTCCTGGCCGACAAAGGCTATGTTCCCTGACTCGCTGTCTGCTGCCACTCACATTTGCCCTCTTTTTGCTGGCTGGCTGCCAGCCAGTCTCAGCCGGGCGCGGCAGCCAGCCAGCCGGTGCCCCTGGTCTCGGCGATCCGAACTTTCCCTTTCTCGGGAACGGTGGGTATGACGTCGAGCACTATACGCTCGACCTTACAGTGCAAGTGTCAGACAACACAATCAGCGGCACAACCACTCTCCGTGCCACCGCCATCCAGCCCCTCAGCACCTTCAATCTCGATCTGCTCGGGTTCACAGTTGACGCCGTCCACGTGAACGACCTGCCTGCTGAGTTTTCACGCCGTGCGCACGAGTTGACGATCGCTCCGCGGCTGCGACTTTCCGCCGGGGACCTCTTCACGACGGTGATTCGCTACCATGGGAGGCCGGAAGCGCTGGCCGACCCCGATCTTGCATTCATTTCACAAGGCTGGAACCAGCGGGACGGCACGATCTTTGTCGTCAGCGAACCGGGCGGCGCCATGACCTGGTATCCATCGAACAACCATCTTTCCGACAAAGCGAGCTACACGATGCGCGTCACAGTCGACGCGCCCAATGTGGTGGCGGCCAACGGCGTGCTGTCCGACACCCGCGTGACAGGCAACCAGATCACCTATGTCTGGGAGATGGCACAGCCGATGGCAACGTATCTTGCCATGCTGGCTATCGGCGATTTTGTACGCGTTGAGGGCGTAGGTTCTGAGGGCACCCTGATCCGCCACTACTTCCCGCGTGCTGATGCTGCAGCGCTGACCGCGAACTTCGCCAACACAGGGGAGATACTCGACTTTTACAGCGATCTCATCGGGGACTATCCGTTCGACGAATACGGCGTTGTCGTCATGCCCTTCCCGCTCGGCTTTGCACTGGAGACACAGACCCTCTCCGTCTTTGGTATAGATGTTACCCTAGAAAGTGTCAATGCCCACGAGCTTGTCCACCAGTGGTTTGGCAACAGCGTCACCCCAGCTGCCTGGAATGAGACCTGGCTCAACGAGGGGTTTGCCAGCTACCTGCAGAAGCTCTGGAGCGAAAGGGATCTGGGCAGCGAGCTGACCGACAACGGTATGCGCCAATATTATAACGCAATGCAGCAGATGAAGCTCCCAGCACCCGGTACTGTTGGCGAGCGCGACATGTTTTCTATGACCGTTTACGAACGGGGCGCCTGGGTACTCCATGCGCTGCGCCTCGAACTCGGCGACGATCTCTTTCGCCAGATCTTGCGCACCTACTACGCCCGATTCGAGGGCGGCAACGTCACGACCGCCGACTTCATCGCTGTCGCCAACGAAGTCAGTGGCCGTGACTTGACGGGGTTCCTCAACGGCTGGATCTACAGCGCCGAGATGCCCTCAATCCCTGAATAATCTAGTTCCTCCTCGGCCAGCTGGCTGTCGGCCAGCTGGCTGTCGGCCAGCTGTGCCAGCGCCAGGCTGTCGGCGACGTCTGCCGTTGTCCGCCCGTGTTCGTCGGCGGTGACAAAGACACGCAACGCAGTTGAATAAATGCGGCGGATACGGTGCAGCAACTCTGCTTCGCCTTCGTCGTGCAGGATCTCGCGCGAGGCACTCAACAGGCCACCCGCGTTGATCAGATAGTCCGGCGCGTACAAGATGCTGCGATCCGCCAGTGTCTGAGCGTGCCGCCGCTCGCCAAGCTGGTTGTTGGCCGCTCCCGCCACGATCGACGCCTGCAGGAGTGGAATCGTTGTATCGTTGAGGATGCCGCCCAGCGCGCACGGTGAAAAGACATCGGCAGGCTGGCCATAAATAGCGCTGGGTGCAACAGTTTTGGCGTCGAAGAACTCTACCGCATAGGAGACTGCCGCAGGGTTGATGTCCGTCACGATCAGTTCAGCGCCGGCATCATGGAGCAGGTGACACAGGTGACGTCCCACGTTGCCCAATCCCTGCACTGCCACACGTAGCCCGCGGAAATTGCCCCGCTCGAGCTGATAGGCGACTGCGGCACGCATTCCCTCAAAGACTCCCAGGGCGGTGTACGGCGCCGGGCTGACGCTGGTGCCAAAGACATAGTCGCACTGCTCACCGATGATCTGTACGTCGCTGAGCCCTGTGCCCACATCCTCGGCAGTCCAATAACGCCCACCCAGGTGCTGTACGCAGCGTCCAAACGCATGAAGAAGTCGCTCATTCTTGTCGACAGCCGGGTCTCCCAGAATCACTGCCTTGCCGCCGCCCAGCGGCAGCCCAGCCAGAGCACTCTTGTAACTCATTGCTTTGGAGAGGCGCAGCACATCTGTGAGCGCGTCGGCAGCGGAAGCATAGGGCCACATGCGACACCCGCCGGCCGCTGGTCCCAGGGCTGTGGAGTGAATTGCTACGATGGCATACAGCCCAGCCTGCACATCGCGGCAGAAGACAACCTGTTCATGGTTATCAAACTCAACATGGTCGAATACAGTCATTGTATCCCCCTTTTCACACGACTTTGTGCAAATGGAA
>CAIRNL010000169.1 GCA_903879975.1 uncultured Chloroflexota bacterium
GGTCAGCGCCGACCTCTTCCAAAAAGTCGTGTTCGGTGCAGCGGTCGATGCTGGCCGATCTGTGCAGGTGTTGGAATGGTTGCGCCAGAGCCCGGATCATCCCGTCGCCATCACCTTTCCCGAAGGTGAATATCTCAAAGGTCTCATTGCCCGGGTGATGTCGTGACGTCATTGTCCAGCGTGTCCCATGACTGAGATGTACGAACCGTTCTTGTGCCAGCTGCGCCTGGATCTGTGCAACCCGCTGCCAGGTAAAATCGCGCAGTGCCGTATGGCGCCGCGGCCGCGCTCCGAAGCAGGGTTTTGCGACGGACCCGGAGCGGGTGTGCGCTACGGCGGCGTACTGGCGCTTTTCTACCCGCACAACGGTTGCATCATGCTGCCGTTGATTCTGCGGCCAACCTACCCTGGCGTGCACAGCGGCCAGGTCAGCCTTCCCGGCGGCGGCCAGGAAGAGACGGATAGCGACTTGACGGCGACTGCCCTACGTGAAACCTACGAAGAGATCGGTGTTGATCCAAATGAGTACACGGTTCTTGGCCAGTTGACCCCACTCTATGTCTCGGCCAGCAACTTTCTCGTCCTGCCGACTGTGGGTTGGATCGACTATCGACCTGATTTTCATCTCGATCCGTACGAAGTTGCCGCGCTGATCGAAGCGCCGCTACCGACATTGCTGGATCCTGCCACGCAACGCGTCGAGAACTGGACGCTCCGTAACTGTCAGGTAGAAGTCCCCTATTATGCTGTGGAGAACCAGACTATCTGGGGCGCGACTGCTATGATGCTCAGCGAGCTGCTGGCGCTGCCGGCGATGCAGATAATGCCAGGGTGCAACCCGTTGGCAACCGGTGCAAATGCGTGATAGGCGGCCGAATGCAACCAGCAGCCTTCCCGTTCTACAGCATTGCTTAGCCTGATTGCTGCGCCGCCGTTATACGGAGCACACCACAACGATGCTTGAGAATCAAGAATTTTGCCGCCCGCAGATGGGGCGTGTTACTATCGATCGCTGTGAGTACGAATATTGCACACGAAACAGTTCAGTTTGATGCGCTGATTCCAGCGTCCGATGAAACGGTTGACCCCCCTCCGCACCTGGGCTGGCGCATTCTCATCACCCTCATTCTGTTGCTCCTGGTGGCTTTGCTCGGCCTGCTTTTACAGCCAAGCCGTATCGCCCATTCAGCGCCGGCACAACAGAGCGCAAGGGACCGCCTGGTACTGGCTTTTTATTACGCCTGGTTCGACGAAGCTAGTTGGTCGCCGGATCGCCTGAGCGATCAGCCGCTTGAACCTTATGTCAGCCGTGAGCGAGGCGTCATGGGACGACATATCGATCAGGCAAAAGCTGCTGGTATCGACGCGTTCGCCGTTGCCTGGTATGGACCAAACGGTGACACCAACCAGACTGAGCCCAACCTGGCTGCCCTGCTCGACGAAGCGTCTGCACGCGGCTTCAAGATAGCGGTGCTCTTTGAGACCGATTCACCGTTCCTGGGCAGCGTCGATGCAACAACGATGGCGCTCCAACACCTGCTGAGCGTGCATGCCAGCCATCCCGCCTATCTACGCGTGGATGGACGTCCGGTGATCTTTTTCTGGCGACCCACCCTCTACAGTAGTGCTACGTGGGCGGCCATTCGCAATCAGGTTGATCCCAGCGGCAGCGCATTCTGGGTCAGTGAAGGGATCGATACTGCACTGCTATCTGTCTTCGATGGCCATCACCTTTATAGCAATACCTGGAACCCGCCGGCTGACTTGAC
>CAIRNL010000170.1 GCA_903879975.1 uncultured Chloroflexota bacterium
CGGCCGATTCTCCCACGGAATGTTGGGCACAGGAGAATGGGCGATGCGCACGCGCGGCGCCCCGCTACCTGACAAACGATTCGTGTGTTGACTGCTCATAAGAGATTCCTGTCGTTTTGAATCAAGAGTAGAAAATGGAACTGGAAGCGCCATCAGCACGGCTGCCGTTAGCCGACCCCTCCTTGCGTGCGGCAGCAACGCTACCGGACGCGAAGGTACAGTGGGCAAGCATGCCTGTGTGCATTTATTTTACCGCGGGCAGTGTGCATTCATGCTACACGCGAGCACCCAGCGACCCCACATCAGGCTGCGCAATCGCTGTACCAGCAGCATACCGGTTACGGTAAGTTATACAACCTGTGCGATACTGCAAAAAATCAATCGACAAGACATATGCCGGCCAGTCAGTGCAAAAACCGGCAACCGAATTCAAAGGCGAGTATCACTTGAACGACACACTCTCTGCGGAAGCAGCCGAACCTGCCGACGACCTCCCCACCGTCACCGTCGACCAGCTTCCGCCTCATATTGCCGCTGCCGCCGGCCGCGCCGGCTGGACCAAGCTCATGCCTGTGCAGGTGCGCACGATTCCCTACCTGCTCGACGGCCGCGACGTCATGATCCAGGCGCGCACAGGCAGCGGGAAGACCGGCGCCTTCCTCCTGCCGATGCTGGAGCGCCTCGACCCGAGTCAGGCGACCTGTCAGGCGCTCATCCTGGTGCCGACGCGCGAGCTGGCGCATCAAGTATGGCACGAAGCCAATATCCTGTGCGGTGACTCCGGCCTGCGCACCGTGGCCGTTTATGGCGGCGTAGGCTACGGCCCACAGATCGATGCGCTCAAAAAGGGCGCGCACATCGTCGTTGGCACGCCTGGCCGCGTGCTCGACCATCTGCTCAAACGCACGCTGACACTCGGCAACCTGAAGATGCTCATCTTCGACGAGGCCGACCGCATGTTGTCGATGGGCTTCTACGAAGACATGCGCGATGTGCAGCGCTACCTGCCCAACCGGCCGGTGAATGCCTGCATGTTTTCGGCGACCTTCCCCCCACAGGTCATGCGCACTGCACAGCAATTCCTGCATGAGCCAGAGTTCGTCACCCTGAGCAGCGGCCACGTGCATGTGGCAGAGACGGAGCACATCTTTTACCTGGTGCCGGACATGGGTCGCGAGCGCAGCCTGGTACGCATCATCGAGGTAGAAAACCCGGAGTCGGCTATCATCTTTTGCAATACCAAGGTCAACGTGCACTTCGTCACCGTCGTGTTGCAGCGATTTGGCTACGATGCCGACGAGCTGAGCGCCGACCTGTCGCAAGCCGACCGCGAGCGGGTGCTCAACCGCGTGCGCGAGGGAACGCTGCGCTTTCTGGTCGCCACCGACGTGGCAGCACGTGGGTTGGACATTCCCGAGCTGTCGCACGTCATCCAGTATGAGCCGCCGGAAGATGTGGAGAACTACATCCACCGTGCCGGCCGCACAGGGCGCGCGGGCGCGGCCGGCGTGGCGATCACACTGGTAAGCCGTGTCGACAAGGGCGTGCTGGAGCGCGCTGTGAAGCAGTACAAGCTGCCCATCGTCGAGCGTGCGCTGCCCGGCGAGGAAGAGGTCGAAGCTGTCGTCGCCGAGCGGCTGACTGCGCTGCTGGAGGCGAGGCTGCGCGATCGCGACAAGCTACAGGCTGAGCGCAGCCAGCGCTTCGTGCCCCTGGCACGCAGCCTATTGGAAAACGAAGACGAGCTGCCCATCATCACCATGTTGCTCGACGACTACTATCAGCAGGTATTGCATGCGCCGATCGCGCCGCCCGAGCCTGTCCAACCCAAGCCGCAGCCCCAAGCCCCCAAAGAGGGCCGCCGTCGCGGCGGCGGACGCAGTCGGCGCCGCTAAGCGCCCACGTCGACCTGACCAGAACCGTACTGCCCGCCATCGCGGACGATTGTCTGCCGGTACCGTCTGGTTCACCTGGCAGTCGCTTCTGTCAGACCGGTTGCAGGCAGCGCTTGTGCGGCAAGCATCGGTTCCTGTCGATTCTCCCCTCATCGGTGCGTGCGGGATCAGCGCTGGCGACTTCATGCTCACACTGACCAACGGCGGCCACGCGCAGCTAGAGGAAGCACCGCCCGCCGCCGGCACGTAGGGAGCGACAGATTGACAGGTTGACAGGGCACATGGGAAGTTATACTATGCCTGTCCCTGAACAGTGCGCTCACAGACCACTCTCTTGTGGCAGGTGATGCAAAAACAGCGCGTATTCTTCATCTTGATCGACTCACACCAGAATCAGGAGCAAACCATGTGGAAAGAATTCAAGGAATTCATCAGCCGAGGTAGCGTACTCGATCTTGCTGTTGCGGTTGTCATGGGCACGGCATTCGGTGCCATCATCAACTCGCTGGTTAACGATGTCATCATGCCGATCGTTGGTGTCCTCCTGGGCGGACTTAACTTCACCAGCTTGGCGATCACGGTAGGTGAGTCGCAGATTCTCTACGGCAACTTCATTCAGGCAATCCTCAATTTCCTGATCATTGCGGCCTCTATGTTCCTTGTCGTCAAGAGTGCCAACAGCATGATGAAGAAACCGGAGACTACTCCGCCGCCGCCCCAGCCCACAGCAGAAGAGCAACTACTGACGCAGATTCGCGATCTGCTGCAAGAACAGACAAAGAAACAACGCTAATGTGACAGTGCGTACACTTTGGCGCCGGCTGAACGGCTGAGGGAGGCAACGCCTCAGTCGAAGAGCGCCAGTTGTGCGGCGGACGGCGCCCTGGCAGGCGGCGGCGCCTCATGCTGGCGCAACTCGACGAGCGCTGCTGCAATCTCACCGGCAAAGCGCGACGGCGGGTTTTCCATACGCCGCCCCAAGAGAAAACGCGTGCGCGCGTGCGTCAGAATCAGTTTTTCGCGTGCACGAGTCATCCCTACGTAAAAGAGCCGGCGTTCCTCCTCGATATCCGAAGGCTCGCCTTCCCGCGCATAAGGCAGCAGCGACTCCTCACACCCCGCCATGAAGACGACCGGGAATTCCAGCCCCTTGGCCGCGTGGAAGGTCATGAGCGTGACGCGATCCGAGCGCGGATCGTAGGCATCGACTTCGCTCTCCAGAACGGTCATTTCGAGAAAGTCAGCCAGACGCCGGGCAAAGGGTACAGCCCGGCTGCCCAGGCGATCCCGCAGCGCGCCATCGACGGCCAGGAAATCGCAGATCTGCGCAAGCAACTCACCTACGGCTGCGCTTTCCTGGGCAGCCACCAGGGCGCGCCAGAAATCGGCGACCTTTTTCAGACGGCTACGGCGCGAGGCAGAGAGTTCGGCGGCCACCCCGTTCACGGCTCTATCCAACTCGCCGGCAGCAGCATCCCAGAGATCGTGGGCGCGCGCGACCACTTCGCTCGGGGAAGCGATGCCCGCTGCCGCCAGCCCCTGCACCAGATGCACAGTCGATCTCGGCGCACGCAACAGCCAAAGCCACGCCAGCACACCGCGCGCCGTCTGGCTCGCCCACAATGACTCCTGCCCGATCGCCTGATAAGGGATACCGGAGCGGTCGAACGCCTCGATCAGCGGACGCGCCTGCGCACCCAGCCGGTAGAGAACAGCAAAATCGCCGAAGCTGCGTGGCATAGCAGATCGCCCATCGGCGCGGCCTGTGTCCAGCGAGAAGTAACTGGTACCGCCCACCATCTGTTCGATCTGGTGGACGATGGTTTCGGCTTCGGCCTTGTCGGTAGGTGTTGGGCGCAGATCGAGCTTCACTGCGTCGGCAACAAGTGCCAGCAGTGGCATCTCGTCGCGGCCTGGGTTATGGGCGATGACCTGCATGGCAGCATTGAGGATACCCTGATTCGACCGATAGTTGCGGGTGAGCCGTACAAGCTGCGCACCAGGATACGTGGTGCCAAACGACAGAAAGTGGCGCCGGTCTGCGCCGCGGAAGCCATAGATGGCCTGGTCGGGATCGCCGATCACGCACAGATTGGCGCCGTCCGCCGCCAGCAGCTGCAACAGCCGCACCTGGGCAAGGTTGACATCCTGGTACTCGTCCACCGAGATCCAGCGATAGCGCGCCCGCACAGTTGCCGCCACATCGGGCCGGCTCTCCAGCAGGTGCAGCGCCAGGTCGATCAGGTCGTCGAAGTCGACAGCCTGTGCCCGGCGCAGAGCGGCGGTGTAGCGCTCATCGATCTCGCTGAAGTCTGGGGCCAGCGGCGCAAGCTGGTTCTTGGCGGCCGCCATAGCGGCAAAGGCAGCATCGACTGCGGCGCCATTGAGTTCCGGCACAGCCAAGGCAAACAATTCACGCCGCGCTGCGTCGTCGAGAATGACGAACTCCGGAGGCAGGCCAATCTCGGCTGCATAGGTACGCAGCAGGTACGCGCCAAACGCATGAAAGGTCTTGACCGTGACCGATTGGGCTTCAGCCGCATCCAGCAACGCATCCAACCGCTCGCGCATCTCGCCCGCTGCCTTGTTGGTAAAGGTGATGGCCAGGATGGTTGCAGGATTCACACCCAGCGTGCGAACGAGATGCGCAATACGAACCGTCAGCGTGCGCGTCTTGCCCGTTCCTGGGCCGGCTACGATGCTCAGCGGCACGTCGGTGCAGAGCACAGCGGCGCGCTGGTCATCGTTGATCCCAGCCAGCAGCGCGCCAACAGGCGCAGCAGTTGCCGCAACGAGGCTCTCTGGCAGCCGCGGGGCTGGAGGATGTTCCGGTTGAAAAGGAGACGGCGTGTAGGCCGACCGGGACTCGGCCATGTGTGCCGGCTCGGCTGCAAAGAGCGCGATCTGCGGCGTCTCCGCCTCGGCTGCGGCCCCCCTGAAGACGTGGATGACGCCATACTCGCCGTCATAACCGGGCTGCGCGTCCACGGCGCCACGGCGCATGCGATCGATACCCTGCGCCAGCGTCGCGCCCCCGACAGCAGCAATCTTCGCCAGGGACACTTCACGCAGGATAGCCAGTTCCGGACCCAGCCGTGCAAGTAACCGAAAATACTCTTGCTGCACACGCCGTGCGCCGGCGCCAACGTCGTATAGCTCGCCCAGTACTTCGGGCAGAGGCACCAGGCTCGTGTAGGGGTGAGTACGCTGCGGGCGTCCCTGCTCAGGGCGGTCGGCCAGCATCTCCACGCGGTGCATGACACCGACCGTCACCTCTTTACCGCAGATCGGGCAGATGCCACCGTGCGCCAGCGTCACCGCCGGGTGCCAGCAGATACCGCACTTCCGATGGCCGTCGACGTGATACTTGCCCTCTTCCGGGAAGAACTCGATGGTGCCACAGAAGGTAGCAGGATCGCCGCTGCGGAGCGCCGCGAAGATGGCATCATAAGAAAGATCACAATCGAAGCACGTGGCCTCGCGCGCCAACTTCTGCGGTGAATGGGCGTCCGAGTTGGAGACGAGCGTATACCGATCCAGATTGGAGACGCGCCAGTTCATGGGCGGGTCGGAGGAAAGGCCAGTTTCCAGGGCGAAGATGTGCGGCGTCAGGTCGCCGAAACACTCTTCGACTGAGTCGAAGCCCGACATGGAGCCAAGCATGGCAAACCAGGGTGTCCAGATGTGGGCAGGGATCAGGAAGCAGCGTTCGTCGACTTCCAGGATGATCTCCAGCAGGTCGCGCGAGTCGAGTCCCAGGATCGGCCGCCCGTCGGAGCGAATGTTACCGATGCGCTCCAGTCGCATCTGGATACGGCCGACTGCATCGAGGTCGGGCGCAAAAATGACGTTGTGTACCTTGCGCGTCTTGCCATGGCGTCTGTAGATATTGCTGATCTCGCCGGCCAGCATGAAGCGTACTGTGCCCCGGCAAGCGTCGGGCACATCGCCGGCCCTGATGGCAGCCGCTTCGTCTGCGAGACGAAAAAGGCCAGGCTCCGCCGGCTCCAGCTTACGCTGCATCTCTTGATACCAGCCTGGGTGAGCAATATCGCCGGTTGCGACGATATGAACCCCCTTGAGCTGCGCCCATTTCCATAGGTGCTCAAAGGTCAGATCCTTGCTGGTCGCGCGCGAGTAATGCGAATGAATATGGAGATCGGCGACGAGTTGCATAGAGAAGAGTGTAGCACGGCTGGACCGCTGCTTCCAACCCATGCACATCCCACGCAAATCCCTGCCAGCACGACACGTCTGCAGGAAGATATCGCCCTTCCGTTGGACACCCAGAATGAAGGTCTGCTTTGACTTAAGTGCCAGAGTGAAATAAGATCGAAGGTGCATCTTGCAGAAAATATCAGTATCTATCGATTCTTTTCAATTTACCAGCCGAATGAGTCGGCTGGAGCATCCAACTGGGAGGCCCTATGGCGCGGATCGACACACTCTATCTGATTCATCACAGCCATACTGACATTGGCTACACGCATGATCAGCCTATCGTTTTCGATATGCACGAACGCTTTATCAGCCAAGCGTTGGATCTGGCCGAGCGGTATGCCGAGAGCGAAAGCGACGGGGCGTTCCGCTGGACCGTCGAGAACACCTACGTGCTCGACAGCTGGCTGCAGCATGCATCCCCGCGCGCGATCGAGCGCTTCCTGGCCATGGAGCGTGTCGGCCGCATTGAGGTGACGGCCATGTTCGCCAATCTCACGCCCCTGCTTGATACCGACGAACTGATCGAGAGCCTGCAACTGGTCGGGCGCCTGCGCCGCGACTACGGTTTCACCATCACTGCGGCCATGAACTGCGATGTCAACGGCGAGAACTGGCCGCTCGTCGACCTGCTGCTCGACGCCGGGGTCGAGGGCTTCACCATGGCGATCAATACACACTTTGGCGGTGCACCGCTGGCGCGGCCGGACGCGTTTCATTGGCAGGGGCCAAGTGGCCGCTCCATCCTTGCGTACAGCGGCTGGCCGTACGACCAGGGCTGGCGTTACGGCATCGGCCGCAGCTTCGAGGAGTTCGAGCAGGTCTGGTGGCCGCGTGTCGCCCAACGCCTGGACGAGGTCGACTACCCACTCCCTGTCGTCATGGTGCAAAGCTACCATCCCTTCGGCGATAATGGCTCGGCGTTCGAGGGTTTTGTGACGTGGATCGACGAGTGGAATGCGACAGGCAAGGGGCCGCACATCCAGCTGGCAACGCCGCGCCAGTGGTGGGCAGCGGTCAAGCAGCACGCCAATCAACTGCCCACCTATCGCGGCGACTGGACCGATTTCTGGAATTTCGGTGCAGCGAGCAGCGCACGCGAGCAGACGATCAACCGGCAGAGTCGGGTACGGCTGCGTACCGCCGATGCCATCGCTGCGGCTGTGCTGCCGGATGATGCGCAGTCTCCCGCCGCCGATCCCTGGCTGCTTCGCTCTCTGCACCTCTACCGCCAGCCAGCATGGGACAACCTGATTTTCTGGGATGAGCATACCTGGGGTGCGGATATTGCCATGCTCGTGCCGGACAGTGACGACACGGCCAGCCAATGGAATCACAAAGCACACTTTGCCTGGCAGGCACGCAGCCTGAGCCTGCTGCTGCAGCGCGATGCGTTGGCCGCGCTGGCGCGCCAGGTCACACGCAGTGCGGCCGACGATCTGCTGCTGGTCAACCCACTCCCCTTCGAGCGTACTGTCACGGGCAATGTCTCCAATTGGGTTCTGACACCGCGCGGCACGACGGACGACACCACTGCGAGTCGTCACTTCCAAGATCGGCAGCCGCACATCCGGCGGGCCTATACGGCTCCGCTCAGCCCGGAAGAATCCGACCTGCTTGCGGAGCGCACGACTCTGCCACCCACCACGCTGCCGGCCTTTGGCTACAAAGTGGTGCGGCGCAGCGAACTGGTGACCCACACATTGCTGACCGGCTTGCGGGAGGATGCCGTTGTCGAGAATTCCTACCACCGGCTGCGCTTTGACACGGAGACGGGCGGGATTGTGTCCTGGTATGACAAGACACTGGGTCGCGAATGGGTGGATGCTTCTGCCGGTCATCGGCTCAACGGCTTTGTCCACGAAGAGGTAGCAGACCACACGCATCCATGGCCGCGCCGGCTGATGTTCGAGATGAAGTGGGATTCGGAATATGTCGAGCGGCCGCGCGGCTGGAAGGCCGGTTGGCGTGCGCGGCGGCGCACACCGACGCGTGTGATCACCCACTATGTGTTCAGCGTGCCTGGGGGCAACGAAATTACGCAGGTGTTGGAAGCGCCAGGCATTGTCGGGTCGCTGGTGCAGAGCGTCTTTCTGCCCGACTTTGCGCCGTGGGTAGAATTTCGCGCCCGCTGGCATATGGACACACACACGCACCCGGAGTCAACCTACCTCCTCTACCCGTTCGACCTGCCCGCGGCGACACCGCGTTTCGACCTCGGCGGCCAAGCCATCCGCCCCGGCGTGGACCAGATTCCCGGCGTCTGCTACGACTACTTCACCGTACAGAACTGGGTCGACTTCAACGACGGGCAGCATGGCATCGTGATCGCCACGCCGGACAATCCGATGGTACAACTGGGTGACTTCCACTTTGGTCACAACCAGGCTGACTTTGCCCTGGAGCGAGCGATGCTGTTGGGCTGGGTGACCAACACGTACTGGGAGACAAACTTCCGGGCACATC
>CAIRNL010000171.1 GCA_903879975.1 uncultured Chloroflexota bacterium
GCCGAGGCAACGGAAGGGACAGAAGCTGCTGCGGCAGAGCCGAGCAAGCCAGGCGACGACAGCGCTTCTGCCAATCAGTGAGTCGTTTGACGTGAACATCGCTCCTGCGGCAGCTGCCGCAGGAGCGATGTGAGTCGATCTGGCAAAGCTCTTTGAAACAGCAAAAGGCATAGTCCAGTGCAAGATTCGATACAGCAGAGCGCTGAGCCGGACGCTGGGGCCATCGCCGGCGAAGATTCTGCTCTTGCGACACGCGCAACCTATCAGATCTTCATGGTACTGGTGACACTGCTGGCGCTGGCCATCACGGTTGCAGCCTATTTGCTCGCTTTGCCAGCGACTGTGGATCAGGTATTGTATATTGTGGACAGCCTGGTCGCGCTGGTGCTGCTTTTCGATTTTTTTGTACATCTTTTCTCCAGAAAAGGGCGCATCCGCTATCTGCTGACCTACGGCTGGCTCGACCTGCTCGGTGCACTGCCGGGTATGCCGGTGCTACGCCTTGCGCGTGTTCCCGGCTTGCTCGTCACGCTGCGCGAGTTGCGGGAGACAACGCCCAAAGAGACGCGCATGGCTGCACGCCAGCGGCTGGCTGAGAGCACTTTGCTGACCGTCGTCCTGGTGGTTCTGCTCGTAGTGACGGTGGGCAGCATCTTGATCGTGCTCAGTGAGGAACCGGTAGCAGAGGCGAATATCAAAAGCGGTGCAGATGCAGTCTGGTGGGCGATCGTGACCGTAGCGACTGTCGGCTACGGCGACCGGTACCCAGTAACACCTTTGGGACGATTGATCGGCGCGGTGATGATTGTGATGGGAGTGAGCTTGTTCTCAGTTCTCACCAGCTATATTGCCACACAGTTCATGACGCGCCGCAAAAGCGCTGGGCAGAGTGATACGGAACTGGTGCGTATGCAAGTGGAGCAATCGATTGCAGAGTGGCGGCGCAGTGCTGAGGCTGAGAGCGCCGCTCTGCGCCAGGAAGTGGCCGCATTGCGGTATTTGATAAGGGACATGGCGGGGACAAAGTCGCAATCAGACGAGTAGATATGGCGCTGCGGGGGTGTTTGTTGGGAGTGCTTCACAGTTGGAGGCAATGATTGGTTTGTTGGCAGGGGGTTGAGTCGTGACGAATTCTATTAAAAGTGCTGTCTAGCTGCTGCCAGGTGTCACTCTGGTGGCAGTAGGTGAGACAACGGTTGTGCCGATTGCGGTGGCGGCCGCGCTGTGCTTGGTGTAGCGACGATTGTCCTGAGTGAGTTGGTAAGCCCAGGTGGTCTCAGCGGAGGGCGGCTGTTGGCCGGTGTGGGGCTGTGGTTCCTGGCCGTGGCGTTGGTGACTGCGGCGGGCTGGCTGTTGACCAGACGCGGCAATTTCACACAGACGCTGCGCGCGCTCGGTTTTGCACAGAGCCTCTATTTTCTGTCGATCTTTGCCCTGTATCGCCCGGCTGCATCGATTGTACAGACAGCTCTCTTTGCCCTGGGCTTTCTCGCCGTCTGGATGGGCGCTGCGACAGCGCACAAGGTGACAGGCTGGCGCACGCTGCTCCTGCCCGTTGTGGTTATTCTCATCTTCGTGGTGGGTTCGGCCATTGCCAATATTCTGCTCGCAGGCGCGCAGTTCACCTTCGAGTCGTTGCTGATGGAGTTTGGTGTGCCGTAGGGGGCGTCTTGCACAGGCTGCCCTAAACCAATTGCCATCAGTGAGTCCGGTCGAAAGCGTGCTGCCGCCGTTGACGATCACACGATTGGCCCATACCGAAGATTCGCCCTGTTCAGAGTGGTCAGCCGGCAACGATCCCGCGCCGCAACAACTCCTCCCAGACCTCCTCGACGATCTCCTCCGCACTGCGCACATCGGTCTCTACCACCAGGTCGGCGGCTTCCGGCGCCTCATAGGGGGACGAAATCCCGGTAAACTCGGCGATCTCGCCGCGCAACGCCCGCGCATAGAGACCTTTTGGATCGCGACGCTTGACTACCTCCAGGTCACACTTGACGTAGAGTTCCAGGAAGAGCCCCGCTGGCAACAGCGAGCGTGCAAAGTTGCGGTCCGCCGCAAAGGGAGAAATGAAGGTGCAGATCACGATATGACCGTGCTCGAAGGCCAGTCGAGCCACTTCGGCCACGCGGCGGATATTTTCCTTGCGATCCTCGGCAGTGAAGCCGAGGTCGCCGTTCAGCCCATGGCGCACGGTGTCGCCATCCAGATAGAAGGTATGGATACCGGCCGCAAAGAGGCGGCGCTCCAGCAGGCGGGCAATGGTGGACTTGCCCGAGCCGGAGAGTCCCGTGAACCAGAGCACTGCGCCCTTGTGTCCGTTGCGTTCTTCGCGCATCGCCTGAGTCAGCGCTGACCCTTCCCATACCACGTTGCTCGATTTGCGCCGCTCCGGTTCGGCCGGCGCCAGGTCATCCAGATCTTGTGCCCGCCGCCGGATCATTCCAGCGGCGACCGTGTTGTTGGTAAACGGGTCAATGAGAATGAAGCCGCCCGTTGCCCGGTTGATCTGATACGGATCGTAGAAAAGCGGCTGAGTCGTTGTGACTTGCACGCGAGCGATATCGTTGAGGTGCAGCGTTTCCGCTTGTTCGCGGTGTAACGTGTCGACATCGATGCGATAGTTCAGGGTAGCGACAAAGGCGCGCACCTGGCGCGTTGTGTGCTGCAGGATATAGCTGGCCCGAATATTGAGCGGTTCCTCACTCATCCAACAGAGAATACACTCGAACTGCGACGCGCTCTGCGGGAGGTTATGGCGCCGCACAATCATGTCTCCCCGGCTGACATCGATCTCGTCGGCCAGGCTGATGACGACCGAATCGCCGGCAACCGCTTCAGCCAGATCGCCCTCAAGGGTGGTAATCGTGCGCACGCTACTCGTCTTGCCCGAGGGCAGCACCACGACTTCTTCGCCGCAGGCAATCGTGCCCGACACGATCTGCCCAGCAAAACCGCGAAAATCCTGATGCGGGCGCAGCGCCATCTGTACAGGGAAGCGGAAGTCCACCAGGTTGCGACTGCTGCCGACGTTCACATTTTCCAGATGATGGAGCAGCGTCGACCCATCATACCAAGGCATGGTCTGGCTTTTGTTGACGACGTTGTCGCCCTGCAGTGCCGAGATGGGGATAAAGGTAATGTCCTGCACCGTCAGCTTGCTGGCAAAGGCGCGATATTCGTCCACGATCGCCTGAAAGACGGCCTGGCTGTAGTCGACCAGGTCCATCTTGTTGACGGCGACCAGGATGTGAGGGGTTTGGAGCAGCGACGCCAGAAAGCCGTGGCGCTTGGACTGCGTCACCACGCCGTTGCGCGCGTCGATCAGCACGATCGCCAGCTCAGCTGTGGAGGCGCCCGTTACCATGTTGCGCGTATACTGGATGTGGCCCGGCGTGTCGGCAATAATGAACTTCCGGCGCGGCGTCGAAAAGAAGCGGTAGGCGACATCGATCGTAATGCCTTGCTCACGTTCGGCGCGCAGGCCGTCTGTCAACAGTGCCAGGTCGAGATAAGGATCACCGCGCTGCTTGCTGGCACGCGTCACAGCTTCCCACTGATCCTCTAAGATCGCCTTGCTGTCGAGCAGCAGCCGCCCAATCAGCGTACTCTTGCCGTCATCCACGCTGCCGGCTGTTGTCAATCGCAAAAGGTCCAAGGTTGCCATTCCTATCGGTATATTCATTCCAATGTCGGTCGCGCCCCGCGCCAACACGGGCGCGCAGGGAATCGTGTTGTTTGCGCTGCGCCGCTAAAAATAGCCCTGGCGCTTGCGATCTTCCATGGCTGTTTCTGCTCGCTTATCGTCGGCGCGTGTGCCGCGTTCCGTGAAACGCGAGGTGGTGATTTCGCTGATGACGTCCTCGATCGTCGTAGCCTCCGAAATCACTGCGCCCGTACAGGTCATATCGCCGATCGTGCGGAAACGCACGAACTGGCGGCGCGCTGTCTCGCCTGGCAGATGACCGATGTAGGGTGATTCTGCCAACAACATACCATCTCGTTCGAAGACGGGGCGCCAGTGGGCGAAATAGAGGGATGGCATCGCGATCTGTTTGTCGTGAATATAGCGCCAGACATCCATCTCCGTCCAGTTGGAAATGGGAAAGACACGGAAATGTTCGCCTGGATGTTTGCGCCCGTTGTAGAGGTTCCACAATTCTGGGCGCTGGTTTTTGGGGTCCCACTGGCCAAAACGGTCGCGGTGCGAGAAAAATCGCTCTTTGGCGCGAGCCTTCTCTTCGTCACGGCGCGCCCCGCCGATGGCGGCATCGAACTTGAGTTCGGCCAGTGCGTCGAGCAGTGTCACTGTCTGCAGGCCGTTGCGGCTGGCAGTGGGACCTTTCTCCTCGGTCACGCGACCTTGATCGATCGAGTCCTGCACAAAGCGCACAATCAGCTGTGCGTCGATTTCTTTGACCAGGCGATCGCGAAAGTCCAACGTCTCTGGAAAGTTGTGACCGGTATCAATATGGAGCAGAGGAAAGGGGATACGCGCCGGATAGAAGGCGCGCTGCGCCAGATGCGCCAACAGGATTGAATCCTTGCCGCCTGAAAACAGCAGTACGGGACGTTCGCATTGGGCGACTACCTCGCGCAGCACAAAGATGGCTTCTGCTTCAAGCTGCTTTAGATAAGGACGTAGATAATTGACCGTCGACAACACGCACACCTTTCTGATTTTGTCCTGCTCGGTTCGATTGAGATCTGCATCATGTCGCCTTCTGGCAGGTGACATGATGCTGGCAATAGCCAATCATTTTAGTCTAGGGCAGCGTCAATTGCCCCATCTCTCCATAGAGTGATTTGCTGAATCACACGACTGGATGGATTGGCTTGGCAGATCGGATGGTTCACCTGACGACGTGTCGCGTATCCACCAACAGCCGCACCGCCTGCCGGATGCTCGCCCAGTTGTACATGCTGTGATCGGTGGCGATCACCACGCAGTCGGCCTCCGCCAGCGCCGCATCGAGGTCGGTCACGCTGTGCATGGACATGCCCTCATGCTCGAAGGCCGGCACGTGCGGGTCGTGATAGATCATCTGCGCGCCCTTCTGCTCCAGCAGATGGATGATGTCCAGGGCCGGCGACTCACGCAGGTCACTCACGTTCTTCTTGTAGGCCACGCCCAATACAAGCACGCGGCTGCCCTTCACCGCTTTGCCGGCATCGTTGAGTGCGTCCTGCACCTTCTGCACCCAGTAGCGCGGCATCGCAGTGTTGATCTCGCTGGCCAGTTCGATAAACCGTGCGTTGTACTGCACTGTGCGCATCTTCCACGACAGGTAGAGCGGGTCAATCGGGATGCAGTGACCGCCCAGTCCCGGTCCTGGTGTGAACTTCATGAAGCCAAAGGGCTTGGTCGCCGCAGCATCGAGGATTTCCCAGGCGTCCAGTCCCAGTTTGTCGCACATCAGCAGCAACTCATTGGCCAAGCCGATATTGACCGAGCGAAACGTATTCTCGAAGAGCTTCACCATCTCCGCCGCCTCCGGCGACGAGACCGGCACCAGTGTCGCAATGGCTGCCTGATAAAAAGCCATTGCCGCCGCGCTGCACGCAGGCGTCACCCCTCCCATCACCTTAGGGGTGTTGCGCGTTGTCCAATCTGTGCGCCCCGGATCCACCCGCTCCGGCGAGAATGCCAGGTAGAAATCTTCGCCGACGCGCCACCCCGCCTGCGCGTCGGCGACCGTTGCCGGTGGGGCATCGATCGGCAAAAATTTCCCCTCCCCTCTGCTCAAAATCGGCAACATCACCTCTGTTGTCGTGCCCGGATAGGTTGTCGATTCCAGCACGACGACCATACCGGGGTGGAGGTGGCGTGCGATCTGCTCCGTGGCGTGGATGATATACGAAATATCGGGGTCGCCCGTCTTGTTGAGCGGCGTCGGCACACAGATGGAGACGGCATCGCACGTGGCCAGCGCGCTGTAGTCAGCCGTAGCAGTGAGAACGCCGCGCGGGGTTGTGACCAGATAAGGAGATGGTAGGGAGGCGCGCAGCCCGTTCTCCTGGTCTCCTGTGCGCCCGCGCTCTCCCTCTGCGCCACTACGTCTCTGCGCCGTCGTTTCACCGACCAACGCCGCCACCGCCGCCGACGGCACATCCTCGATGTAGGACTCGCCTCGGTTAATAGCGTCCACCTTGCGCGCGTCCAGGTCGATGCCAGTGACGCGATAGCCGGCCTCGGCAAAGGAGACAGCCAGCGGCAGCCCCACGTAGCCCAGCCCGACAACGGCGACGTGGGCGTCGCGGCGGTTGAATTTTCCGATCACGGTCTCTACGGTGGACATCCGTTCACTTCCTTGCTCGTTGCTATCTGAAAAAAGTCCACCACAAAGCCGCAAAGGGCACAAAGCGCACCTGGTTTTGGGGCAAACTCTGCATAGTGCCGGACGATGCGGCTGCAGGTCTCGATAAAGACCAAACAGCACCGCAGCGAAGTCGTGGCGATGCAATATCCAAGCATACACGACGCCGGCACAACGGGCAATTCTTTTCGCTTTCCTTGACACCTCTCCCTAATCTGCGATAATAGAAGGGCGTGGCGCCGGGTCGTTCTCCTGGGTCGCGCCAGACCCTGGCCATGGCTTCACTGACGCTCCACGACTTTGAATTGCAGATCGAGGCCGGCGACGGCACGAGTTATGCCGTGGCGGTGCTGCGCTCGCCGGCCGGCGCCGAGCGCGGGGTCATGACCTTTCCCTTCGACCGCGCAGGACTGGCTGCACAACTGGTCGGCATTGAAGGGACACTGCTCGACGGCTCGACCGACGGCGATGTCGCGCTCGTGCAGCACTTCGGCGCTGCGCTCTTCGACGCGCTCCTGCAGGGCGACGTGCGCACGGCCTACGACCGGAGCTGCCAGGCGACCGGCGGCGCCGACGAGGGGCTGCGCCTCAAGCTGCGCATCCTGGCACCCGAACTGCTCACCGTGCCGTGGGAGTTTCTCTTCGACCCGCGCAGCCAGGCCTTCGTGGCCCTTTCGCGCCACACGCCGGTCATGCGCTATTTGGAGCTGCTGCTGTCCGACCCCGACTTTGCCGTGACGCCACCGCTGCGCATGCTCGGCGTCGTGTCGGCGCCCTCCGACCTGGCGCCGCTCGACGTAGTACAGGAGAAGGCGCGCATCGACGCGGCGTTGAAGGACGCGGTGGCGGGCGGCCACGTCGAGCTGGTCTGGCTGGAGCAGGCGACCTGGCAGGCGCTGCAGGAGGCTATGCAGCAGGGGCCGTGGCACATCCTTCACTACAGCGGGCATGCCTTCTTCGACCCGCGCGTAGGCGAGGGCGCGCTGGCCATGACCGGCCAGGACGGCACGGCGTGGCTGCTCAGCGCGACGCAACTGGGCCGGCTACTGGCCGACCAGCGCGCGCTGCGCCTGGCCGTGCTCAGCGCATGCGAAGGAGCGCGCGGCGACGAGCAGACGCCCTTCTCCAGCATAGCCGCCGAGCTGGTGCAGCACGGCCTGGCCGCCGCAGTCGCCATGCAGTATGCCATCAGCCAGGATGCGGCGGCTGCCTTTGCGGAGCACTTCTACGGTGCGCTGGCCGACCGTCTGCCCGTGGATGCTGCGGTCAGCGAGGGGCGCAAGGCCATCGACCAGGCTGCGCCGGGCACGGTCGAGTGGGGAACGCCCGTGCTCTTCAGCCGCGCCGCCGACGGCGTCATCTGGCAGATCGCCACGGAGGAGGAGCGCCACCCCGAGCGCGCGCTGCTGCGCCGCCTGCTGTGGCCGCTGGTCGCTATCGCCGTGGTCGTGCTAGGCATCGCCGGCAGCCTGGCCTGGCCGATGCTGGAACCGTTGTGGAATGTGTGGCCCATGACGGGCAATTTCAACATCGCGGTCGCCGACATCGGCGTGATCCAGCCGGACGGCAGCATGCGCGAGTCGGCCTTTGGCGAGCAGATCAGCGCCGAACTCTATCATTCGCTCGACGACGCCTATACCCGGGCGCTCGAGGAGGGCACCTTCGACCGCAATGTGCTGATCTGGCACGACTCGCTCGGCCGCGCCGACGGCAAGAACATCACCCTGGACCGCATCGAAGGCGCCACGCCGGAGGCGCGCATGGCGAGCGCGGCAAAGCTGGCGCACCGTATCCAGGCGCAGATGGTCGTCTTTGGCTACCTCACCGACGCCACCGACCCCGAGAGCCTGGCGTTGGAGTTCTATTACGACGGCCAGGCGCGGGCGGGCGAGCCGAGCGCGCTGTGGGGCGGCTACGAATTTGGTGCGCCGATCCAGCCGGCCGTCTCCTATGCCGTCAACCCCGACAGTGCCAACCTCACGATGGCCGAGGAACTGGTGCCGCGCAGCCGCGCCCTGCTGTGGATGACACAGGCGCTCTCCTACGCGCTGGCCAATCTGCCGGAGAAGGGGCTCGCCATCTTGCAACAGGCTGAGCCCACAGCCGATGGCTGGGGGCCGGGCGAAGGCAAGGAGTTGTTCCACCTGGTATTGGGCGAGCTGGCGCAGAAGTCGCGCGAGTTCGATATTGCCATCGCCGCGCTGGAGGAGGCGCTCGCCATCGAACCGGACTATATCCCGGCGCTGATCGTGCTTGGCGGCACCTATTACGATCGCGCCCAGCTTTTTCCCTACCGCACGCAGGATGTACCGGCCGGGCTGGAGAATTGCATCTCGCTGGACAACATCGAGAATTCTGCCAAGGATTTCGATGCCGCGATCGTCGACACCGAGAGCGCGATTCGCCATCTCACGCGTGCCGCCGAACTGGCTGACGCGCAGGAGTCGCCCTTTGCGCCGCGCGCCCACATGGTGCTGGGGCTGGCGTACCGGGCGCGGGCGACCTGGCAGACGCTACAAAACAATCTCGATGGCGCCGAGACCACGCTGGCCGACGCGCAGGCCGAACTCGACCAGGCGCTGGCCGGATTCCCGCCGGAAAGTGGCCCTGTCTACTATGCCTGGACGCAGGTGGGGCTGGGCACCGTCGACCGGCTGCGCGCACACGTGGCCGCCATCCGCCGCGACCGCGCAGAGGAAACGACGGCGCGCGCCGATGCACAGCAGGCGCAGGTCGGCTGGCTGGAGTCGGCTATCGGACATTACGATGCGTGCCTGGTGCTAGACAAGCGCACGGCTGGCAACGTGCTCTTCCAGCAGCGCGTGCTGGCGTGCAGTTGCCGGCCCTATGCTCTCGAGGCGCGACAGGTGCTGAGCAATACCCTGGGGGTGAACCCATGACGCAACGAAACCACATTCCGGCAGCCGGCGCTGCATCGCTCATCCTGCTGACAACGCTATGCGTGCTTCTGGCACGACCAGCCCGCGCGCAGGACGGACAGCCGCTGCTTCCCGGTGTTCCCGCGCAGAGCGAACTTACCAGCGCGCTGGGCGACCAGTGGGATATCTACGGCTGCGCCGGTGATGTAGTGACGGTCACGCTGGCCAGCAGCGACTTCACGCCCTATCTCGCCGTCTTCATCGACACGCTGGAAGCGCCGATCGTCGAAGCTGTGGCCGAGGATGGTGAGCCCGCCGAGGTCGCCATCGACGCGGACGCGACAGGGATGTATGCCGTCATCGCCGCCGGCGACCGGCGCACCGCTCGCGGCACCTACACGATCACGGCGCAAAGTGGCGATGTGCTGCCCAACGCGACAGAGCCGGGTGCAACGGCGCTGGCGTACGGCGCGACCGTCACCGGCGTCGTGCAGACGAGTGCCGGCGAGCGGCTGCTCTTTCACGGCTGCGCGGGCGACGCCGTGACGGTCGCAGCCAGCAGCGAAGAATTCACACCCTTCATCGAACTTTTCGACCCGACGGCAGAGGAAACCGTCGCCGATAGCGAAGTCGTCTCCGACATCGCTGCCATGATTGTCGGCGCGCCGCTTTCGACAACCGGCACCTACGAGCTTTTCGTGGCCGGGCAGCGCCGCAGCGATCGCGGCCCGTTCACGCTGACACTCTCGCTGGCCACAACCAGCACCCTGGCGCCGTCGGCTACGGCGGGGACGCCGTCGCCGACGCGCACACCGGTGGTGGTGGCATCGCCCACGCCGACAAGCGCACCCTCCTGCATCATCCTGGCCAACCCGCTCAACCTGCGCGCCGGTCCCGGCACGAACTTTTCGCCACCCATCGGCGCGATGCGGCTCAACTCCACGATCGTGCCACTGGCGCGCAACCAGGATGCGAGCTGGATCGAGGTGGAGACATCACCCGCCCGACTGCGCGGCTGGATTTCCGCCGATGCGCAGTTCGTGCGCTGCACGGTCGAGCCGGCCAGCCTGCCGCTGGGCGAGCTGCCGCCCACGCCGACCCCGCGTCCGACATCGACGCCGATCCCCACGGCAACGCCAACACCGACGGTGCCGCCGCTCGTCGCCTTGCCTTCGGAGCAACCGACGCTGCCACCGCTGGTGGTGTTGCCGGGCGGCGGGCCGGGCGAGGGCGGCTGGGACGGCGCCATCGTCACCAGCTTTGGCATTGGGAACATCTCCGGCGGCGCCGCAGTTTTCCGTGACCGCACCTTTTTCCGTGCCGAGATCAACAGCACGCCGAACAACCGGCGGATCGACCATGTCGACTTTGTCATCACCGACGACAACGGCGACGAAGTTTACCGGCGCACGGAGCGTGTCTATGGCTACTGTGCATTCGGCGGCGGCGAGCCCAACTGCAACGTGCTGGAGATTGGCCGCGACGCACGCTGGCCGGGTACCGACAACCGCATCCGCAACGGGGACTACAACGTGGAGGCCCGAATCTTCCTGGAAGGGGATGGCGACCCGTCGGCGCGCTGGAATACACCCTTCAC
>CAIRNL010000172.1 GCA_903879975.1 uncultured Chloroflexota bacterium
ACTGCCGCTGCCGATGGCTTTCCCGTCGCCGGCCTGGCCTGCGTGGGCGGCGGGGCGCGCAGTGCACTCTGGAATCAGATCAAGGCGGATGTGCTCGACCGCCCGGTGACATTGCCCGGCGCGGCCAACGGCGCTGCCATGGGGAATGCTATCGTGGCTGCGGCAGCCTCCGGCCTCTATCCGTCGATTACAGCGGCTGTAGCGGGCATGGTCACAGCTGGCCCCACCTTCCAGCCTAATCCTGAGCGTGCGGCTCTCTATGACGGCTTCTATCGCATCTACCGCGATCTCTACCCGGCGCTGCGCCCGTCGTTCCGTGCCTTGGCCGAGGTGCGCGCATGAGCGGGGCAGGGAGCACCTTTGCTGGCAAGCGTGTGCTGGTGACAGGGGGCTCGCGGGGCATCGGGCGCGCGATTGTGCTCGCCTTCGCCCGCGCCGGCGCCGATGTGATCTTCTGCTATCGCCGCAATGCAGAGGCTGCAGCCGCCGTGACTGAGGCAGCCATGGGGTGTGCCGGGCATGCAGTTGGCTATCAGGCCGACGTCGGCGATGCCGCCGCGGTTGCTGCCCTGGTTGCGCAGGTGGAGGCCGCCCACGGCGCGATCGAGATTCTGGTGAATAGTGCCGGCTCTTTCCCGGCAACGAAGGTGATCGATATGACGCCTGCCGATTGGGACGAAGTGGTGCGGGCCAATCTGTACGGCGTCTTCTATTGCTGCCGGGCTGTGTTGCCCGGTATGATTGCTGCTGGCGGGGGAGCCATCGTCAATCTCGCCTCGATCGCTGGCCAGCGTGGCTCGGCGCAGCACGCACACTATGCGGCCGCCAAGGGCGGTGTGCTGGCTTTTACCCGTTCGCTGGCGCGCGAGGTGATCGAACACAAGATTCGCGTCAATGCCGTCTCGCCTGGACGCATCGCAACCGACTTGCTGCTGGACGTCCAGACACCTGACGAGTATGCGCGGTGGATGACCGACACGCCGGCACGCCGGCTCGGCACGCCAGAAGAAGTGGCAGACGCTGTGCTTTTCCTGGCATCACCGGCCAGCAGCTACATTGTCGGCGCCACACTGGCCGTCAATGGCGGGCTGCTCATGGAATAAGGGAATGCACAGAGACCTTCGCCGGGTGCTGCTGTCAGGATACCTGCCATGATGTGTGCAGGTGGATATGCACGAGGAATGCGAAACGGCTTCAACAGCAAGGATGAACGGTATGCCCACTCAAGAAGGTATCGTCAAATATCGATGCGATTTCACTTTGGCTCCGGCCCTGCCGAGCGCCCAGATCGGCGAATTGAATGCGTTGCGCAAGCTTATGGTCATCACGCGCCTGATCGGCCAGGACCCGGCGCGCTATGGCGGCTACGGGTATGGGAATATCAGCTGCAGACTCGACGATCTGGACCGTCCCGAGGGTCGTCACCCGTTCGTGATTACTGGTACCCAGACCGGTGGCAAGGCCGATTTGACGGCGGAAGATTACGTGACGGTCATGGCCTGCTACGCGTCCGAGAATCGTCTTGTTGCTGAAGGCCCTATCCGCCCATCCTCCGAGGCATTGACCCACGGAGCGGTCTACGCGTTAGGCCACCACATTCTCTGGGTCGTGCACGCGCATTCGCCGGAAATCTGGTGCAATGCAGCGGTACTGGGTGTTCCGATGACGGCGGATGTGCCGTACGGCACACCAGAGATGGCGGAGGAAGTGGCACGCCTCTATGCCGAGAGCGACATGCCACAGAAGCGGATATTCGGCATGGCAGGTCACGAGGATGGTGTGATCACCTTCGGCCGGACAGCGGAAGAGGCCGGCTTTACCATGCTCGAATATCTTGTCCGGGCTATGCAGCTCGATGAAAGGAATGAATGACGATGACGTACCGCCCACACGCTGTCACGATCGATGACCATGCCGTTGCGCACCTGGTTGAGTTTTGTCGCAAGAATGCGCTCGACAAGCTCTTCCTGGTCGCTGACGCCAATACCTACGACGCTCAGGGCCATGCCGTGGAGAAGGCGCTGCGTGCCGCCGGCCTTGACCTCAAGCAGATCGTCTTTACCAACAAGGAAGTCATCGCCGATGCCGCTCATGTCTTCGATGTGCTGATCGCCGCCGGCGCCGAACCGCGCACCTATATCGCTGTGGGTTCGGGCACGTTGACGGATATTACGCGTTTCGCCAGCCACCGCACGCGCAGCCAGTTCATTTCTGTGCCGACGGCCCCTTCGGTCGACGGTTTTGCCTCGATTGGGGCGCCGCTCATCGTACACGGCGTCAAGGTCACAGTGATCTGCCAGGCGCCGTTGGCCATCTTTGCCGACAGCAACACGCTTTGCCATGCACCGCAGTCCATGATTGCGGCTGGATTTGCGGACATGTTGGGCAAGTTGACCTCTGTTGCCGACTGGCGTATCGGCCGCCTGCTCTGGGACGAGCCGTACGACGAGGCAATTGCGCGGCGCACTCTGGATGCCGTGCAGATCTGCATCGACAATGCCGATGGGATTGGGGCTGGAGAGCCGGCTGGCATTGCCCGTTTGCTGGATGCACTGCTGGAGTCAGGGTACTGTATGCTCGACTTTGGCAGTTCGCGGCCAGCTTCTGGCGCCGAGCACCACTATTCGCACTACTGGGAGATGATGCTGCTGCGTGAGGGGCGTCCTGCAATCCTCCACGGCGCCAAGGTGGGTGTCGCCACAGTCATGGTAGCTGAGATCTACGATCGGGTGCGCCAACTTTCGCGCGCACAGCTTTCCGACCTATTGGAAGCGGCTGTCTGGCCGGCGCGCGCGGACGAGGTGGCGCAGATCGAGGCGGCTTACGGCGATCTGGCCGGCGATGTGATTGCGGAACACAAAGCTTTCCTGGACCTGAACCCAGCCGAGGCCGACGCGCTCAAGCGCAAAATCCTGGCGCACTGGGACGAAATCCAGGCGATTGCCGCCCAGGTGCCGCCTGCTGCCGTAGTTGCTGACCTGCTCTGCCGCGTCGGCGGGCCGGCAACAGCTGCAGAACTGGGCTTCGACGAGAATGAACGCGCGCTTGCTGCCGCCAACGGCCATTATCTGCGCAATCGCTTCACCGTGCGCAAACTGGTGAAGGTGTTGGGACTCTGAGATAAGTTGGAAATGGGGGGAGGAATCCAGTGGACAAGAACAAACCGATCGTGATGGGGGCGGACCACTTTGGTATGCCGCTGAAGAACTCGATCCGTGACTATCTGATCAAGAAGGGCTATCAGGTCGTCGATATGGGGGTCAACGAGGAGACGCCGGTAGATTATCCTGATGTCGGCGCCCGATTGGCGGCGGAGGTGGGGGCCGGCCACTACGAGCGTGGGATTCTGGTCTGCGGAACGGGGGCGGGCATGGCCATCGTCGCCAACAAAGTGCCTGGCGTGCGCGCCGTCTGTGTGCAGGACCCGTACACAGCCGAACGGGCTGTAGCCAGCAACAACGCCCAGATCATCACTTTTGGTTCGCAGATTACGGGTGCAGTAGTGGCCGAAAAGCTTATCGATATCTGGTTGGACAGCGAGTTTCAGGGCGGTCGCTCTGCGCCGAAGGTAGCTAAGATTGACAGCCTCGACGAGAAATACCGTACCCAGCGCGCAGTGGAGTGAGATAGCGCTTGCAGTTGACAGATTGGGCGGTGCTGCGCAGCAGTGTGGACCGCAGCACCGCCCTGTTTTTTCCTTCAGTCAGCGGGGGCACCGAGCGGTGCACGGAAGAGGCTGCGCACGCCACGACGCAGCCGACGCAGGTTGACCAGCAGGTGGTAGCGAATCGGCCGTTGGAAGCAATAGGCAAGACCGCCGAGCGCCAGCAACAGCAGCCACTGCACCAGCACCCACTCTGCCGGCCAGTTTGCCGTGGCATTGCCGACAGAAATGCCAATCAAGACCCCGATGCTGCGACTCAGCAGGATCGCAGGCATCAGCCAGCGCAGCGGCGTCGTGCCCATACCAGCCACATACATAACAAGGTCCGGCACTGGGAAAAGGAAGAGCACAAACCAGATGAGTGGGGAGCGCAGGCGCAGCTTGCGTTCCCAGCGAATCAGGTCACTGTGGTCAAAGAAGCGTTCCAGCAGGGGACGGCCCAGCTTACGGCCGATGAGCAGCGCCAGCGATGCCCCCACCGCCAGTCCTACCAGGCTCAGGAAGAGCCCGCTCCCAAAGCCAAAGAGATAACCGCCCAGCACTGACAGGAAACTGCCGGGGAGCGGCGCAATCAGTATTTGCAGGGCAAAGAAGGTGACGTATGCAATGGGCGCCAGCGGACCCATACCGATGATCCAGCCACGGATGTCGCCAGCCGCCGCCAATGCATTGGAAAGCGGTTCGGTCAACCACCAGATCAGGAGGCCAACTGCAGCCAGCAACAGAAACACGATTCCACTGTCACGCCATCGATTACTGGGTGCAAACATGCGTTCAGGCCTGTCTCAAGAAAAAGAAAGCTGGTTCGATCCGATGACAGTCACTGCCATCCTATTGATGCTGTCCAGCATAGCGTACCTGCTCCAAGTTGTCACTCCCTCGGTGCTGACAATTGGCGTTATACATTGTCAGCGCACAAAGCGCTGTCGATGCTCAGTCGCCACGGACTCAATCCCATCATTTTAGCCGGCGAAGGCCAGTTCGGCCTTCGCCTTGCCGTTGCTGTGCCCGTCAACAGCCGTGTTGTCGGCTTCGGGCATCTCTTCCCGTATAGCCGCCAACTCATCTACCTGGCTGATCAGTTCCTGACGAAACTGCTGCGTGTAGAGGCGGTAGTAGTGCCCGCCTTGTTTCAGCAGATCGCGATGGGTTCCCATCTCTTTGATGCGGCCGTCCTCAATGACGAGGATGCGGTTGGCATTGCGGATCGTCGACAGACGGTGAGCGATGACGAAGCTTGTGCACTCCTTCATGAGTGTGTCCATGCCATGTTGGATCATGGCCTCGGTGAGCGTATCCACGCTGGCTGTGGCCTCGTCCATGATGAAGATGTCAGGCTTGGCCAGCACGGCACGGGCCAGGCTCAGCAGCTGCTTTTGCCCGGTGGACAGCAGCACACCACCCTCCCCGACTTGCTCATCGTAGCCATTCTCCAATGCCGCGATAAACGAGTGTGCACCTGCCAGTTTTGCCGCATCCTCTACCTCGTCGTCACTTGCGTTCAGCCGTCCGTACCGAATATTTTCACGAATGGTACCGGAGAACAGGTGCGGCGTCTGTAACACTACACCGATCTTGGATTGGATCGTGTGTTGTGTCAGTGCCGTATAGTCGTGGCCGCACAGGACGATACGCCCGCCGGTCGGCTCGAAGAAGCGACAGAGTAGGTTGACAATAGTGCTCTTGCCGCCGCCTGTCGGGCCGACCAATGCAATGGTCTCGCCGTGCCGGACGTGCAGGTTGAAGCCATCCAAAATCGGCTTGCCCTCTTCGTATTGGAACGCCACGTTGTCGAAGACGATGTCGCCGCGCAGGTGGTCGACCGCATAGGCATCGGGCTTGTCGACGATGTCCGGCGTAGCATCCAGCAGCGAGAAGATGCGCTCGCCCGACGCCACGGCCTGCTGCATGTCGGCGAAGACACGTGCCATCTCCTGGATTGGCCAGATAATGAAGATCACGTACGAGACGAAGGCATACATGCCACCCACGGTCAGCCCGCCGTTCGACACGGTGAGGCCGGCATAGGTCACGATGCTGGAAATGGCAACCGATGCAATCAGCTGCACGGTCGGCAGAAAGAGTGCCGAGTACCAGGCAGCACGATAGCCGGCACGATACATCTCGCCCGTCAGCTTGCCGAACTCGTGCAGGTTCGCATCCTCGCGGTCCAGGGCCTTGATCACCCGCACACCGGTGATCGTCTCGTTGTACGCACCGGTGATCTTGGAGTTGACCTTGCGCACCTCGCGATACTGGACGATGATTTTGCGTTGAAACAACGTTGCGACGACGATGATGACCGGCACGATGACCATGACGATCAGGGTCAACTGCCATGAGATGCGCGACATAAAGAAGAGTGCCGTCAAGATATTGAATAACGACAGCGCCACGTCGAGCAGTCCCCATGTCATGAGTTCCGCCACGCGCACCGTGTCCGAGGTAACACGGCTGATGATCCAGCCGACCGGCATGCGGTTGTAGTAGGTCAACGACAACTGCTGCAAGTGCTTGAAGAGCCGCTGGCGCAGGTCGTAGCGAATGCGTTCCCCTAGAATCCCTGCCAGCCAGATGAAGCCGAATACGGCCATGGCTTGGACCAGGATCAGGGCTGCGTAGTGCTGGACGTATTGGGTGAGCAATGGCCAATTCTTGCCGCTGATACCTTCGTCCACCATGAGCGCGCTCAGATAGGTGAAGTATGAATCCAGCCCAGAGACTGTTATCGCCGTTGCCAGGAAGCCGACCACCCACACCGTGTAGGGGCGCAGCAACCCGATCAGACGGCGAATGGTCTGCCCGCTGAATCTGGCATCAAATTGTTCTTCTTCCAGTTCGATATGTTCAGTCACGGCTCAGTTCCTCCTCTAACTCCGCTTCCAGGCGTGTCTGCGCCAGGTAGATACGGCGATAGGTGCCTTCTTGTTGGACTAGTTCGTCGTGTGTGCCGCGCTGGATCACACGCCCGTGCTCCAGCACCAGGATCAGGTCTGCATCCATGACGCTCTGGATGCGATGCGCAATGATGAAGGTGGTGCGTCCCTTCATCAGCCGGCGCAGCGCCTGGCGGATCTCTGCTTCCGTTTCGAAGTCCACTGCAGACGTCGAATCGTCGAGGATCAGGATGCGCGGGTCTTTCAGCAGCGTACGGGCAATGGCCACGCGCTGTTTCTGTCCACCCGACAGCGTGATGCCGCGTTCGCCCACCAGCGTTTCATAGCCGTGCGGCAGCTTGTTCAGAATCACGTCATGGATGGCAGCCGCCCTGGCTGCATCTTCCACCTCTGCGTCAGACATCGTGCGCATCACGCCGTAGGTGATGTTGTCGCGCACGTTTCGGCTGAAGAGAAACGGTTCTTGCTCCACGATGCCGATCTGGCTGCGCAGGTAATGTCGCGGGTACTCCGTCAGCTTCACGCCGTCGAGCAGGATGTGCCCGCTGGTGTATTCGTAGAAGCGCGGCAGCAAGTTGACCAGCGACGACTTCCCCGAACCTGTGCCGCCGATGAGCGCAACGGATTGGCCGGGCTTTACCGTGAATGACACACCGCGCAGCGCCGAGCGCTCAGTGCCCACGTAGGCAAAGTGTACGTCGTCAAAGGTGACCTCACCTTTGACGGGCTGGTCGGTGCGCACGCTGCCTTCCAGCACCGGCTCGCGCGTCTCACTGACGACCGTCGAGACGCGACCGAAGGAGACCAGGCTTTCGGACATCTGCACAATCAGGCGGCCCAGGTTGCGGAGCGGCCAGATGATCCAGATGACCAGCCCGGCGTAGGCGACGTAAGTGCCGATCGTAATCTCGCCGGCGATCGCCAGCCAGCCTGCAAACAGGAGGCCGGACAGCATCTGCGCGCCGCACATCACGTCGGTCACCGGCCAGAAGAGCGCGTGCATCATCAGCAAGTGGCGCCCGCGCGCGTACTTCTTCTTGTTCTCTTCGTCGAACTTGCTTTCCTCGTACTCCTGCCGGGCAAAGGCCTTGACCACGCGCACGCCACTCAGGTTCTCCTGCAATGTGTTGGAGAGTTTTGCCTCCTGCTCCTGGTATGCCTCGTACGCCTTCTCGACGCGGCGGAAGAAAACGAGGGAGATGGCCATGACGACCGGTACGACGATGATGGAGAACCACGCCAGTCGCCAGTCCAGTAAGAAGATGGCGATGAAGTTGACGATGAAGAGCATGAGAATGCGCCCGCTCTCGATCGCCTGGTCGGCAAAGAAGCGACGCATCGTGTCCACGTCCGATGTTGCACGCTGGATCAGTTCACCTGTCTGTGCCTTGTCGTGATAGGTGAAACTCAGGCGCTGGATATGGTCGAAGAGATACTCGCGAATGCGTTTGGCAATGCCTTCCGCTGTCTTTGCCGCCAAGCGTCGGCTGTTGAAGGTGCACGCGGCCTGGATAGCAGCCAGGCTGAGAAAGCCTGCGACGTAGAGCGCCAGGTGAAGATTCCGGTCACCTGCCACCATGTAGCGATCGACAAAGTACCGCAACAGCAGGAAGGTCACCGTGTTCATGATTGCGGCAACGCCCATGCTGACCGTCGACACCAGGTAGCCACTGCGGAAACCGCTCATGAGCCGCCAGAAGCCG
>CAIRNL010000173.1 GCA_903879975.1 uncultured Chloroflexota bacterium
ACTTGAGGATGACCAGATTTCCGAGTACCTGCCCCTGTATGCGGCACAATACCCGGATGTCACGGTCAATATCGTCCGCGATTCTACCGGTATCGTGACGGCCAAGCTGCTTGCCGAAAAGGACAACCCGCAGGCAGATGTTGTCTGGGGATTGGCGGCTACGAGCTTGCTTGTGGCCGACCAGCAGGGCATGCTGGAACCATACTCACCCTCCGGGCTGGACCGCATCCGGCCAGAGTTCCGCGATCCTGCCGACCCGCCCCATTGGGTGGGCATCGACACCTGGTTCTCGGCCTTCTGTGCCAACACGGTCGAGCTGGAATCGAAGGGACTGCCGATTCCAACCTCTTGGGCCGATCTGGTGAAGCCAGAATACAAGGGCCTGATTGCCATGCCGAATCCCGCTTCCTCCGGCACGGGCTTCCTGTCGATCTCGGCCATCCTGCAGATGATGGGTGAAGAGGAAGGGTGGGCCTATCTGGACAAGCTGCACGACAATATTGCCGTCTACACACACTCCGGTTCAAAACCGTGCCGCATGGCCGGCGCCGGTGAAGTGGCAGTCGGTGTCTCATTTGATTACCGTGCCGTTCAGCAGCGCGAGTCTGGTGAGCCTATCGAGCCGGTGTTTCCCAGCGAAGGCTCCGGTTGGGAGATTGAGGCCAATGCACTGGTCAGGAAGGCTGACATATCGCCCGCTGCCAGGTCATTCCTGGACTGGGCGATCAGCGACGAGATGATGCGTATGTATGCAGCCAACTATCCCATCACTGCCGCGGCGACGGATGTGGCAATTCCTGACGGCTATCCGGCCGACCCGATTGCCCAGCTCGTTTCGAATGACTTTGTGAAGATGGCCGGCGAACGCGAGCGAATTCTGACGGAATGGTCCAGCCGCTACGACGCCAAGTCGGAACCGCAATAGGGGCGGCTGCTTACCATACATGTCTTGGCGATGGCTTCCGGTTTCGATTCGGGAGCCATCGCCAAGACATGAGTTGCTGGACGAGATATGCCACGTGCCGTCAGGTAACGGCTGCCGCTGGGACATTCAGGCGAGTCTGATGGAAGAACCGGGTATCTATCTTCAACTGCATGATATTCACAAGAGCTTTGGCAAGCACGCCGTGCTGACCAACGTCTGGCTCGATATTGCGGAGGGAGAGTTTGTATTCCTGCTGGGTCCCAGCGGCTGTGGGAAGACAACGCTGCTACGAATTATTGCCGGCCTGGAGATGCAGACCGCCGGCCGAATCATCCAGGCTGGCCGCGATGTCACCCGGTTGCCTGCCTCAAAACGTGATTTTGGCATTGTATTCCAGTCCTACGCGCTCTTCCCAAATCTATCTGTTGCCGACAATGTCGCGTACGGCCTGCGCAGCCGCAAGCTCGCAAAACACCACATGGGGAGCCGCGTGCAGGAGCTTCTGCACCTGGTTGGTCTCCAGGGGCTGGAGGAGCGCTTTCCCGCACAACTTTCCGGGGGCCAGCAGCAGCGCGTAGCACTTGCGCGCGCCCTAGCCATGTCGCCCAGCCTGCTGCTGCTTGACGAGCCACTCTCTGCGCTCGACGCGAGGGTTCGGGCCAATCTGCGCGGCGAGATTACCAGTCTGCAGCGTCGCCTGGGTGTCACGGCCATCATGGTGACGCATGATCAGGAAGAGGCGCTGACGATGGCCGACCGCATCGTCGTCATGGACCATGGCCGCATTGTCCAGATCGGCACCCCACTGGAGATCTACCAGCAGCCCGCAACGGCCTTTGTCGCCGACTTTGTCGGCCAGATGAATTTTCTACCCGGCACCGTCAGTGCCGATGGCTACGGCGTCGTCCGTACCGGAGATTTTTCGCTGCGCGTGCACGATTGGCAGAATCACCTTGCCCCGGGCAGCCCGGTTACGCTGGCCGTGCGCCCGGAGGAGCTTCGCATCGCGGCGAACCCTGAAGGACTCGGCAATGTCCTGGTCGCCAATGTGCACAACGTTGAATTCCTGGGACCCTACTACCGTCTGTCGCTCCGCTACGGCACCCATTCCCAGCAGAATCGGCCCGTCGATCTGGCACTTATGTTGTCGCGTCAGGAAACCTCCCCTGAGCGACTTCAGGTCGGCGCAATGCTTGCGGTGCACGCCCCCGCCGAAGCATTGCGCGTCTTCCCCCCTTCACGGCATGAGGCGGCATGACCACACAGACCGCTGGCACACCGCACACAGGGCACCGAGCCCGCATTCGACCGGTCGTTACGGGCGAAGATTGGCTCCGGCGCGGCCTGTTACTGCTGGTCATTGCGTTTCTCTTGGTTGGCGTTCTGCTGCCGTTGGCGCCACTCGTCATGCGCAGCCTGTCGGATCCGAACGGTGATTTTATTGGGCTGGCGAACTACGTGCACTACTTCACCAGCCCCGGGCTTGCGTCTTCGTTTGCCAACAGTCTGACGGTAGCCACGCTGACAACTTTTCTGGCGGTCGGCCTTGCCTTTGGCTATGCATGGGCCATCATGCGCACGCGCATGCCCGGCAAGGTCGTCTTTCGTGCCATTGCTCTTCTGCCGCTCTTTGTGCCGCCCTTGGCGCTGGCCATTGGGCTGGTCTACCTGTTTGGCAACAAAGGGCTGATCACCACGGGATTCTTTGGTTTCTTTGAACAAGGGCTTGGCATCCCGCTGGCCTTCAACATCAATCTCTATGGGCTGCACGGCATCCTCCTGGGCGAATTGCTCTTCTGTTTTCCGCAGGCGTTTCTGATCCTGACCGTCGCTGCGTCACTGGCCGACGCTCGTCTGTACGAAGCGAGCACCGCCCTACGCGCATCCCCAGTTCGCACCTTTTTCACGGTCACGCTGCCCAGCATGCGCTACGGATTGATCAGCGCTATATTTGTCTGCTTCACGCTTGCCTTCACCGATTTTGGGGTGCCGAAGGTGGTCGGCGGCAACTACAATGTACTGGCTACCGACATCTACAAACAGGTCATCGGCCAGCAGAACTTTGCCATGGGCGCCACGATCAGTATCGTGCTCCTGGTGCCTACGGTCATCGCGTTTGCCGTCGACCGCCTGGCCCAACGCCGGCAGGTGGCTGCGCTCACATCCCGCTCCGTGCCGTTGCGACCGCAGCCCAATCGTTCTGTCGATCTACTCGCGCTGGTCTATTGTTCCGTGGTGGCTACGGCCATTCTGGCAGTGGTGGCGACCGTTGGCTACGCCTCGCTGGTGGATGTCTGGCCCTACAAGCTCAACCTGACATTGCGCCATTACGACTTTCGCGCTGTCGGCGGCGGCGGATGGGGCGCCTTTTGGAACAGCCTGCGCATGGCTCTCTACACGGCAGTATTCGGCACGATGGTCGCGTTCCTCGGCGCCTACATCATTGAGAAGGGGCAGGTGTGGCGCGGCGGGCGTCACGTGGCGTACTTCCTGTCGATGATCTCCGTCGCATTGCCCGGGCTCGTCATCGGTCTGGCCTATATCTTCTTCTTCAACCCGACGCATTGGAATTTTTTCGGGTGGAGCGTGCCGAATCCGCTGGCTTTTCTCTACGGCACCATGGCCCTGCTTGTCCTCTCAAATGTCATTCATTTCTATACCGTGAGTTTTATGAGCGGAACGACGGCGCTGAAACAGATTGACGCCGAGTTTGAGTCCGTCTCGGCATCGCTGCGCGTTCCCTTCTATCGCACGCTGTGGCGAGTGACGTTGCCGCTTTGTTTGCCGACTCTCCTTGAGATCGGGATGTATTTCTTCGTCAATGCCATGGTGACGGTCTCGGCAGTGATCTTTCTGTATCCCCCACAGATCAAGCTGGCTTCGGTTGCCATCGTGAATATGGATGATGCCGGTGACACGGCAGCGGCAGCGGCAATGTCGGTGTTGATTATTGCGGCATGCCTGCTCATTCGCCTGCTGTACGGCGCAGTTACGCATCGCTTCGAAAGGCGCACACAGGCATGGCGCATCCCGTGAAGCGAAGGCTGATGCTCAAGCAAGCTTTGGGCGACCGACAGACGTATCGGGGTAGTGACGAGGCCATGCAACTCACCCGATCGCGGCAGCCATCTAGCGTACGGAACGGAAACGAGGCGGGGCGAGCAACAGTCGCAGTCGAGGCGACATCGGGCTACCATTCAACGGCCAACGAGGAAAGGGTTATGCAACTACCAACTGCAAAAGATAAGGCGCTCTTCACGCCGGGGCCGCTCACAACCAGCCGCACGGTGAAGCAGGCCATGTTGCGCGATCTTGGTTCGCGTGATGATGAGTTTATTGAACTGGTGCGCGAGGTGCGCCGACGGCTGCTTGCACTGGCCGCAGCAGATGCCGGGACCTACACGGCGGTGCTGATGCAGGGCAGCGGAACATTTGCACTTGAATCTGTGGCTGGCTCTGTGATTGCGCCCCATGGGCGTCTCGCCGTCCTGGTCAACGGCGCCTAC
>CAIRNL010000174.1 GCA_903879975.1 uncultured Chloroflexota bacterium
CTGATCGTCGCAGGTGCAACAGCGGTGCCGGGGCTGTGGCAGTGGTCGCTGATGCGACTGCGCGCATGGCGTATGTCCAGACGTAGCCTGGCGGCACGTGCAACTGCGCTGATAGCCGGCGCGGCGTTGCTTGTGGCCGGGATTGGGTTTGTCGTGGGCCGTCACCGTCGATACTGACCGTCAGGCGTCGCTGTTTTCGACCTCGTCCATTTCCAATTCGTCGTCGGGCGCAAAGGCCATGTCCCAGGCCTTGCGCGTCGTGTTGTGGTACATCTGCTGGAGAAGGTCGAAGGCCTCCAGCCCGTCGGCAGCCTGCGTGATCGGGCCCAGGCGGCGCAGCAGCGCCAACTCTACGGCTGGCCGCACCAAGTGATAGTGCGCCTCTTCCAAAACCTTGCGCCGTCCCCAGAAATCAGCAATGCGGTCTTCCAGTTCTTCGGGATCATCGTCCGCCGGATGGCCGGTCTGGCGCGGCAGTTCATAGAAGGCGCCATGCTGCGTAGCGGCACCGTCGACAGCCGGCACAGCACGGGCGGTGACATCCTGCGTCGTGCTGTTGCGCCGTTCTTGGAGGGCGGTCAGAACCTGCTCGCGATCGCGGCCGCGCAGACGTAGCAGCAGCCAAGGGTCATCGGCCACCATTTCGCCCAGTTGCACCAAAACTGCAGCCAGCGCACGAATGGCAAATTTGTCGGAGTCACCGTTGCTGCCAGCCGCAGCGAAGTGATAGTCTAACTCGCCGGCGCAGCCGGGAAGTAGGCGACTGCCGGCATCGACGAAGACCTGCTCGATCTCGGCGGGCATATTGCCGGCCAGCAACTGCGCAGCAAAGATCGCCTGGCTGCCCAGTGTGTCGATGAGGGTAGCCCACTGTCCGTTGGAGAGTGTAGGCAGATGCACTTCGACACTCGCCGTGCCGCGCTCGCGTTCTACTACCTGCGCCTGGATCAAGCCTGGCTGTACTTCGAGACGCTTGACGCGCAGCCCGCGTAAGGCTGCTGCGTCGCTGTTGACGCCTATCTGCTGCATGAAGGTCTGCCAGCGACGCATCCACCATGCGCTGGTTGTCGTGTTGACTGTCATTCTTGGCTCTACTCGTCCAACATCTCGCGCCGCAGCGTCAAAATCTCGCGCAATTCGTCCGTATTGAGCTCGGTGAGCCAGTTCTCACCGCTGCCGACGATTGATTCCGCCAGCGCCTGCTTGCTCTCAATAATATCGTTGATGCGCTCCTCCAGGGTGCCGGCCACGACAAACTTGTGCACCTGCACGTTGCGCTGTTGGCCGATGCGGAAAGCGCGGTCAGTGGCCTGATTCTCCACGGCAGGATTCCACCAGCGGTCGTAATGAAAAACGTGATTGGCACGCGTCAGGTTCAGCCCGGAACCGCCCGCACGCAGGCTCAGAACGAAGATCGCCGGGCCATCCTCCTGTTGGAATGCCTGCACCATCTGGTCGCGTTGGCTAGCTGGGGTGCCGCCGTGCAGGAAGAGCACCTCGGTCTGTAGTCGCTCGCGCAGGTGGCGTTGCAGGAGTGTTCCCATCTCTACGAACTGCGTAAAGATGAGCGCGTGGTCGCCGACGGAGAGCGCTTCTTCCAACATTTCTGTCAGACGTTCCAATTTGCCGCTGCGCAGCCGCAGCGGACCTTCCTGCTTGAGTAACTGCGCCGGGTGGTTGCAGATTTGCTTCAGGCGCGTGAGCAGGCTCAGCACCAGGCCGCGGCGTTGGATGCCATCGGCGCGGTCGAGGCGCATCAGCGATTCCCGCACGGTCGTTTCGTAGAGGCCGGCCTGCTCGCGCGTCAATGCGCAGTAGACAACCATCTCGTTCTTCTCGGGCAGGTCGGAAATGATCGTCGGATCGGATTTCAGGCGGCGCAACAGGAACGGCTGTACCAATCGCCGCAACTCTCGTGCGCTCTCCTCGTCGTTGTAGCGTTCTACGGGCACCATAAAGTGGTGGCGGAACTGCTCGTGGTTGCCCAGATAACCTGGGTTGAGGAACTCCAGTACGCTCCACAACTCTGTGAGATGATTCTCCACGGGCGTGCCGGTGAGCGCCACGCGGTTGCGCGCCCGTAGCCGCCGCACTGCTTGTGACTGCTTGGCGCCTGGGTTCTTGATATTCTGTGCCTCGTCGAGGATCAGGTCGCTCCACTCGCAGTCGAGCAGTACGTCGATGTCGCGCCGCGCAGTGCCATAGCTCGTGATAATCAGGTCGTTGGCGTCGAGCGCAGCCAGGAAATCGTTGCCTTCGAGTCGGCTGCCGCCGTGGTGTACGAGCACGCGCAACTCCGGGGCAAAGCGTTCCACCTCGCGGCGCCAGTTGGCGACGACGCTCGTGGGGCAGATGAGCAGGGTAGGGCGATCTTCGTGTCTGGCACTGTCCTGCCGTTCATGGAGCAGCATGGCGATCGCTTGCACGGTCTTGCCCAGTCCCATGTCGTCGGCCAGGCAGGCACCCAGTCCGAGTCGTCGCAGGTAGACCAGCCAGCCCAGCCCGCGACGCTGGTACGGGCGTAACTCGCCGACAAAGCCCGGCGGCTCTTTGAGTTCGGCGACGAGTCTCTGCGTGCGCAGCTGTTCAATCACAACGCGCAGCCAGCCGTCCACATCCACAGCCTCTAGCGGCAGGGACTCGCCGTTCTCATCCACCATGGGGAGAAAGGTGAGGTCGGTGTCTGCCACGCTCTTCGCGCGGCCGCTGCTCTCGCCGGCTTGCTCCAGATAGGCTTGCGCCATGTGGATAGACTGCAACAGTGACATTTCACCAGAGGCCTTACGCTGGGCGAGGAAATGCTTGGCTGCCGCCACCTGATGCGGATCGAGTTCGATCCACCGTTCGCGCAGCTTGAGCAGCGGCACGTTGTGAGCGGCCAGCCTTTCGAATTCCTCCTGGCTGACGCGCTCGTTGCCCAGCGTCAACTCCCAAGAGAAGCGAATCGGCGAGATGCGCTTGCGTTGGCCGGATAGTTCGTCACTGACCTCGTCGTCAGAGGAATTCCACAGACCGCTCTCGTCGCCAACCAACTGGAGACGCAAACCGAGGCGCGTGCGTTGTCGCGCATTCCACCATTCAGGCAGCATGACGCCGAAGCCGTTGTTTTCCAGCAGGGGCGCGGTCTCGCGCAGGAATTGGTGTGCTTCGGCTGGCGTCAGCACGGCCAGTTCAGGCCGCAGCGAGCGCAGGCTCTGCTCGATGGGTGCAAAGAGACGGCTGGCCGCACCGAGCCCGCCGAGCAGCCGTTCCTGGGGCCGGTCGACACGGCGATTGCCAAAAC
>CAIRNL010000175.1 GCA_903879975.1 uncultured Chloroflexota bacterium
CCAATCACGGCCGTAGGCAACGACGGAAAGGGCAAAGTGCGTGCACCGGCATACTTCCCGCACACCATCGCCGTAGGCGCCGTCGACTATGCGCTCAAAGTAGCTGGCTTCAGCGGCAGCGGCCTCTCGCCCATGACCGGCAAAGCCGAGCCAAATCTGATGGGATATGGGGTCGATGTGATCTCTAGTTACGAGCGTGACCGCCATAACCACAGCCACTATCGCGCGTTGAGCGGCACGAGTATGGCCAGCCCCTACGTCACTGGCATTGCCGCCCTGTACGCCGCCGCCGACCCTTCGCTGCAAGGTCAGGCCTTATGGGACAGACTGATGCAAACTGCGCTGCCAATCGAGGGAACGACAGCGGACCGGGCGGGTAGTGGCCTGGCCCGCTTCGTGAAGGAGCCATCCACATGAAAAATAATGGGATGGGTACGCACAGAACACCGATGCGCGATTTCGTGGTCGAGGTGGAACGACCCTCATCGGCTGAACTCGCCGCCTACACGCGTGCCGAACGCTATCGCATGCTGCGCGCCAACACCGAAGCGCATCGCACACAACTCGAGCACTGGCTCGAAATGCAGGATTTGGGCAGCGAAGTGGGCGATATGCGAGCAGGAACGGGCTTTAACTTGATCTTTGTGGAATGTACGCCTCACGTAGCCGAACAGCTTGTGCTGGCGCCCGGGGTCATCGATGTACTGCCGGTCGCTGAATGAGAGGCCGGCCCACAAAGCGTGATCTGAACCACCGATTTTTCAATGCAAGCAGATGACCATAGCTGCCATGGCTGAATCAAATGCTCCCTTGCTGGCTGTAGCCGACGCGCTGGCGATTGTGCTGCGCGAGACGACCCCACTGCCGGCAAGTACGGTGCCGATCCATACCGCCCGCGGCCTCGTCCTGGCCGAAGACGTTGTCGCACCCGACGCGCTGCCACCTTTTCCAGCATCGGTCAAGGATGGCTACGCTGTTGTCGCTGCAGACGGACCGGGCACCTACCCCGTTGTCGGCGAAGTGACAGCAGGCCACATGGCGGACTTTGTGGTGACGCCGGGAAGCGTTGCCTATATCACGACGGGCGCGCCGCTGCCGCATGGCGCCGATGCTGTGGTGATGGTGGAAGAGACCGAAATCCTTCCTACCCTCGATGGCCAGGTACGGGTACGGATCGGCGCTGCCGTACGCCCGGGCGACGATGTGCGCCCCGTGGGCTACGACGTAGCACGCGGCCAGCAAATCCTGGCCGCTGGAACGCGCCTGGGCGCCGCAGAAATTGGGTTGCTGGCGACAGTCGGCGCAGTCAGGGTGAAGGTGCATCCTGCGCCGCACGTTGCCATTCTCTCTACCGGCGACGAACTGGTAGAAACCGGGACGCCGCTGCGCCCCGGCCAGATCCGCGACAGTAACCGACCCACACTGGTTGCGGCAGTGGAAGCAGCAGGTGGCTTCGTCGTGGACCTAGGCATTGCCGGCGACACGCAGTCCACCATCGAGAGATCGCTGGCGCACGGGTTGGCAAAGGCCGATGTTCTACTCACGTCAGGTGGCGTCTCCATGGGCAACCGAGATCTGATCAAGCCTCTGCTCGATCGGTTGGGCCACGTCCACTTCGGGCGGCTGCGCATGAAGCCCGGCAAACCGTGCACCTTCGCTACAGTGGCTGCAGACGGACGCAAACGGCTGATCTTTGGCCTGCCGGGCAACCCGGTGAGCAGCCTGGTTACTTTTTACCTGCTGGGCGCACCTGCACTGCGCAAACTGGCCGGTCGACCCGATCCGATGCTCACGCGCGTCCAAGTCTGCCTGAGTGAAC
>CAIRNL010000176.1 GCA_903879975.1 uncultured Chloroflexota bacterium
TCAGGAACCGGATCTGCTGATCCTGGACGAGAGCTTTGGTGCATTGGATGCCGCAAGCCTGCGCACCGTATCGGCCTGTGTAGAGCGCCGTGCGCCCACCCTGTTGGTGATCGCCCATCGCTAAAGTCAGGCTCCATCGGAACGTTGAAAGTGCTCCCAAACGGTGAGCCTACTAGAGAAGCGAGCATTTCCAACATGTTATTGACCCAACTATTGGTTGCAGCCGGGGTTGCCTATGCCGGCGCCAAGACCCTCACCACCTATCGTGCCTGGCAGCCCTTCGGGCAGCGCCGACGCGCAGTTCTGGCAACTGTCGAACCAGCGTTGGCGGCTGATCAACCTGTTGAAACCGTCGAAGGTGAGCTAGAGTCTGCTGCCGACGCCGCTGTGACAGTGCAGGGGAGAGAACGCTACCGGCTGGCTGCAGCCGGTGCGGTTGTCCTGACGATTGGTGGGCTGGCATTTCCAGTATTGACGGTGGCCAGTGTTCCGTTCACGCTCTACAGCAGCATCCCCATTTTTGAGAATGCCAGTCGTGCCCTGATCTACCAGCGTCGCCTGCAACCTGCCACCTTCACCTCGTTGTTGCTGGTTGTCTGGCTGGTGACCAATCGGTATATGCCAGCAGCGGCGCTGGCGTGGTTGCACCATAGCCTCTGGCTGTGGAAACGCAACATCAAAACCGTTGCCGAAAAGCACAGGAGTGATTTGTTGGTGCGTGTGCGAGAGTTGTTGCAGCAGGCGACCGGTGCGCCGCCGCGGACAGTCTGGCTGGTGGAGGGCGATGTGGAGGTAGAAACTGCCTATGTCGTCATCAAGGTTGGGGATGTGCTCGCTGTGAGCGCTGGCGAGTTTGTACCGGTGGCGGGTGAGATCGTTGCCGGTGGCGCCAGGCTGTACGGTTCGCTGTCCGATGTAGTTGGGACGTCTGCCACCGTCGGCATTGGCGATCGGCTGGAGCCTGGGGCTTTGGTGATTGAAGGCAAGGTGCGCGTGCGTGTCAGCCGGCTGCCTGCTACCGATACGGCCTAGTAATGGGCTTGCTCGTGCGGCCTATTTTCATTCTCCGTCGCTGCGGCTGAGATGACAACAAACTCAAGATCTGAGCGATGAGCGAAGTCAAATGCCAAACCTGGATCAACTGTTAGACATTCTAACGATTCTTGCATGGGTTCTCTTTACCGTCTATGTACTGGCGGTATTCATGCGCAGCCTGCTGCGCGAAGGCATGCGCCGGGCACTACGTCGCATCGCCTCTGGCCAGGTGAGCATTCCGTTCTTGGTGACATTGATCATCTCCTTCATCAGTGCGGCGCTGATCTTTGTCCCGCCCACGCATGTGGGCGTAGTCGTCTCGCTGATTGCACCTGGCGGCATCCGCCCCGACCCGTTGCGCCCAGGTCTGCATCTGGTCGTGCCGCTGCTAGAAGCGAGCGTTCAGTATCCAGTTTACTGGCAGACCTATACCATGTCGGCCAAGCCCTCCGAAGGGGAAATCAGCGGCAACGATTCGATCCGA
>CAIRNL010000177.1 GCA_903879975.1 uncultured Chloroflexota bacterium
CCAGAAAAGTCAGCGTGTAGAGGCTCGACCAACAAACTTGTGCAGCGTGCCAGGGACGTGCTGAGCGCCCTCAAGCAGGAAGTACCCCCCGCCATGGCCTTGCTGGCCCTGAGCAGGGGGCGCGTTACGGATGTAGAGAGTATGCCGCGCAGCGAGAATATATCTCTGGCGACACAGAGAATCCGTCATCTTCTATCAGTCCGGTTGCCAGGTGCGGGTGGGCACTCATCGAGTGTTTGCCCACCGTGCAATTCTCAACCATCGGGCGGCGCAGTGTTGACCATCCAGGCAGAAAACCCATGCAGGAACGTGCGGAAGCCGTCGAGGTGTTCGGTGGGGAAGTTATAGCGCGCAGGCGCGTCGGCAAGCACGGTCTCGAAGCAGCGCAGCCATTCCTGCCGCGCCACTTCGTCGATGAGAAAAGGCATGTGGCGGGCACGCATGGCGGGGTTGCCGTACAGCTGGTGATAGAGTGGCGGGCCACCCAGCAGCCCTACAAAAAACGCAGCCGATTTGCGGCTGGCCGCCACCATGTCGTCCGGAAACAGGGTACGGATCGCCGAAACCGCCAGTTCCGCATAGAAATCCTCGATCATCTGCACGATCGCGTTGATCCCCATGCGTTCGTAGATAGCGGGATCGGGCGCAGCGACACGCGGCGGGCCGCCTGGCGGGACGTAGATGGCACGCTCAGTCATATGCCGGCCCCATCGAGCGCGTCCAGATCAGGGCACAGGCGCACGCTCTCCTGCTCGTTGGGGTCCGTGCGCGCCAAGACGGCTACCGCCTCGGTCTCGCCCAGATTGTAGGGCAGGTGCGGCACACCGGCCGGGATGTAGAGGAACTCCCCTGCATGCATCTCCAGGTGATGTTCCAGACGCGGGCCGTACCACATGGCGGCCCGACCCGCAATCAGATAGATGGCGGTCTCGTGGGCTTCGTGCAGGTGCGCCCGGGCCCGTGCACCGGGCGGCATCTTCAGCAGGTGCATACACAACGCCTGCGCACCCACATTCTGCGCCGAGATGCCGCCAAAATAGTCCAGCCCTTGCAGCCCGGCGAAGGTCTCCTGCGGACGCACAATACGGCACACGCCGTCCCTGGCCGGCGCAACAGCCGCTGTGTCCCGCTGCCAAGCTGCGATCTCAGCCGCATGGTCCGCAAAGTGCTCGACCGTCTCTGCGTAGGCGTGCTCGAGCACAGTGGCGTCGTCGTCCGCGCAGCGCGCCGGGTCGAAGAGGTCAGCGTCCGAGAGGGCAGCAAGCACGGCCAAGGCACGGCGGTGCACAGCGTCGTACTCGTAGGCGACCACATCCCACGACTGGCTACGATGCTCAGCGAGAACGCGCGCGTTGATCTCGTCGATCGTGGCGTCGACAGCGTAGGGTGGTGCCGCAACAGGGTGGCCTGCCACTGTGGATTCGATACGATCCACCAGGTAGCGTTCCCAGAAAGTGACATGCGCCAGGATATCCTTGACACTCAGCCCGGAAGGCAGCGGCCCCTCGCGCGCCTCAGGCGGTACAGCGGCAATCGCTGCGTCGAGTGCGGCGCGCGTGGTCGTGATCGATTGCATCAACTCATCCCGATTGGCCGGCAATTCTGTCATCGGACGGTCTCCTGCCACATCCCGTGAAGGGATACACCTCAAAGATGCAAGGCGCGCCAAGGCGCGCACAGGAATGTTGAAACTTTATAGGGCTGCACCGGCCACGGCTGCGGCGGCGCCGATGCGGAAGGACTCATATTCGTTCTGGCACGGGTTACCCCACACCGCCCACAGTTCGCCGCTCGTTGGGCACATAATGCACGCGCCCGAGCTTTCGACGTCATAACCCGCCTGCACGTGCGCACAGACAGAGAGGCCATCGCCTTCGTGATAGCGCGTCAGCGCCATGAGCGTGTCGACCGTGATCGCGCCGGCGCGCGCATCGAGGTAGTCGTCGGCCTGCGCCTGGCGCGCCAGCGTGCTGGCATGCGAGACCGACTTGCGCGGTCGCTCCACTTCAGCCATGGCCGGAATCAGGCAGTGATTGGTGTGAGCGTAGAGTGTCTCGACCGGCGTGACGTGGGCGCGCGTCGCCATCTGCTCGATGTTGTAGCCGCGCAGCCTGCCGTCATCGTCTGGTCCGAGCAGCAGGTAGTTGTGGGCGCCGGAGAGGTGCGCGCCGCGCAGCACATCGAGCGCGGCGCCGACCGTACGCTGGGCAAGCATCGCACGCACGACATAGACCCAGTGGACACCTGGGCGGCCATCGGCACCCAACAGGTTGTTGATGCCCACCGCCACACCATGTTCGTTCATGCCGATCATGCCCACACAGCCGGTAATGGTGAAAGTCATGAGCGCCGGGCCGGCGTCCGGTCGCACGTCGAGCATGAGCACATAGGGGGTAGCACTGGCATGCATGTCCCATGTCTGACCGAGATAGCCGCGCCCGTCGGCCGTGACAGCCGGGTCGACGACGAACGCAGTGCAGTCGACGGCATCGCCGGGCAGAAAACCGTTGTTGCGCTGATGGTCGAGCACGACAGGATTGGCAATGATGTCGACAAAATCGGTAAAGCCGTTCATGATGACCAGTTCGTTGACGCCGATGCCCGTCGCGTCGGCCATACCATGCATCTCTTCCATGAGTGCAGGCGAAAAAGCCTCGTGATGGCGCAGGCAGGCGCGGCCGAGGGACAGCACCTCGTCCAGTGTGGCGTGTTGCCCGCCCGTCCAGAAGGGATCGCAGCTCAGGCGCAGGCGCTCCTCGATGAGTTCGCCGATCTCGTGAGCGTAGGCCGCGCCATGCGCGTAGCCCATGTCATAGGGGCTGCCGGCGACGGCTAGGACGCGGACATTTTGCATAGGTTTCCCTCTCGTTCGCTTGCAGCGGCAGGCCGCAACCCGGCCTTGCCGTGCGCTTCAATCGCGGCCATTCCATTATCGCACAAGCGCAGCGATTTTCAACCGCTGTGCGGCGCACAAATCCACTTCACGGTTGGGATCGCCTACGCTAAATTGCACCCGTGTGCGGACGACTGACACCCAAAAAATTGGCCATGTTGCGGTTGATTCCTGACAATTGTGGCGCGACAATGATTTTCAGATGCTCAACTCTGCAAAGTACAGCCAGTTCGAGCCAGCCTGCCCAACAGCGATTCTCAATTTGAATGCGTATACGGCTCACTGTCCGGCAGACCTATTCACCACCTTTTCAGGCCACCGGGAACCATCCAGCCAGATGAACAGCAGCCTGGTGTGAACCCATTGATTGCAGGAGACGAGTCATGGCTACCCAGAAAGCCCGAACGACCGGGAGCGGCGATGGAAAAACCAGGCGGCGCCGACGAACAACGGCCAGCGGCGCGCCGGTTGCCGCGGCAGCAGCCAGCCTCGCCGGCTTCGATTTTGAGGGGTACAGCCAGCAGTTCAAGCAGCGCAGCGGCGAGCGCGCGGCCAACGATACCAGCGCCTACGGCGTGCGCGTCGAACCGATTGCGGTAGACCCCGGCCAGACCTACTGGAAGGTGATCGGCATCCACCATCTGCTGCCAGACGAGAACTGCGACCGCCACAATGCCTTCGTGGAGGTACTGGACGAAGCAGGCCGCCGCATCAAGGATGGTGCCCTGCGCGTGGGCTGGACATGGGAAGGCAAGACAGATGGGCCGGCCGACCCCAAGCCGCTGGATAAACCGGATGACGAGCCAGCCACCAATGTGCCCATCGAGAAGGCCATGACGGTGACGCTCTGGGTGCAGGACAGCCATCCCAGCGAGCGCGTGGCTGGGATTCACACGCGCCACGACGATGAAATAGGGCCTGCCGGCAACCGCAACAGCCGCTATCATCACTCTTTCTACATCGTCTTTCAGCGCACGCAGTGGGCAGGTGGCGAAACCGGCCACCATGAAGAAGGTAACGGCGAGCCGGCGGGTGGCAGCGGCAAGGCACCGACGCCCGAACCATTCCGCTTCCTCTGTTGGCCCACCAACCATGTGCGCGTGCTCCAGCCTTTTGGGGTCAACCCGGAGTTCTACCGAGACTTCAATCTGCCGGGCCATGAAGGGGTCGACATCGAAGCCGCAGAGAACGAGCCGATCTACTGCGTGGCGCCGGGCCAGGTCAAGATGGTCAACACTCCCAAAGCGTACCAGACCAACAATCACCCATACGGCGTTCATGTGCGCGTCGCGCATCGCGATGGGTATGAGACAATCTACGCCCAC
>CAIRNL010000178.1 GCA_903879975.1 uncultured Chloroflexota bacterium
GGATCACCCCTTTGTGCAGGGGGCGCTGGCTGGGCTACACGCGGCCGGGTTACAACCTGCCATTCGCGCGTACCGTTTTTGTACCAATGGCGCGTCGAGTGCGGGCGTGCTTGGTATCCCCACCGTGGGCTTTGGGCCGGCGGCTGAAGGTGACGCCCATGTGGTCGACGAACGATTGTCGATCGCAGAGTTGGTCGCTGCAGCGCGGGGCTATCAAGGAATCGTGGTGTCCATGCTCAAGCCGCAATAGGAACGCCGGAGACCTCTGCCCAGCCTATTTCTCTCTTTCGATCCGCAGGATACCCAGAAGCCGGCACGTCGGCTGAATACTTCATTGACACAGACATACGTTATCTATGCAACTGTTCACCGTACACATCGAAAAACCTGACGATATCAATTTCATTCTCGGCCAGAGTCATTTCATCAAGACCGTAGAAGACCTGCACGAGGCGCTGGTGACTGCCGTACCGGGCATCCAGTTTGGTGTGGCATTCTGCGAGGCGTCGGGGCCGGCCTTGGTGCGTTGGTCGGGAACAGATGATTCAATGGTCGAACTGGCACGCAAGAATGCACTTTCGCTGGCGTGTGGCCATAGCTTCATCTTGTTTCTGGGGACTGGTTTCTATCCGGTCAATGTACTCAAGGTCGTACAGGGCGTAGCAGAAGTCGTTGGAATCTTCTGCGCCACGGCCAACCCAACCGAGGTGATCGTGGCCGAAACGGACCAAGGACGCGGTATTCTAGGCGTCATTGACGGAATGAAGAGCCGAGGAATTGAAGGCGAGGAAGAGATCGCCGCTCGCAAGGCACTGCTGCGCCGATTCGGCTACAAGCTCGGCTGACCACACCGACAGCCAGGTCGCTGGGCGATGCCCCAATCCCCCCAGCGCTCCGGCTTCGATTCATTGGGCGATGTGGCTGTTGTGTCAGTGTGGCTGCATCTGCAGCACAGCCGACGCCCATGTCATCCCTGCGCCAAAAGACACCAGCAGGAGCGTGTCGGTCGGCTTGACACGTCCCGACTCCAGGCTTTCGACCAGCGCCAGCGGGATTGACGCGGCTGAAGTGTTGGCATACTGCTCGATGTTGACGATCCAGCGTTCGAACGGAATGTCCATATCCTTTGCCGCCGCCTGGATGATGCGCAGGTTGGCCTGGTGCGGGATGATCCAGTCGACGTCAGCCATGGTCTTCCCGGCCAGACGCAGCGCTTCGTCGCACGATGGGCCGATGACGCGCGTGGCAAACTTGAAGACCTCGCGGCCATTCATCTGCAGATAGTGACTGCCTTCCTGGAGCACGTCCGCGCTGAAAGGACGAGCGGAGCCACCGGCCGGCATGATGATGTGCTGGCCATTGGTGCCGTCCGAACCCAGCACGAAGCCTTCCAGCCCGCACGGCTTGTCGCTCGGCTGCACGACGACGGCACCAGCCGCATCGCCGAAGAGCACGCTCACTGTGCGCTCCTGCCAGTCGACGAAGCGGCTGAGCAACTCGACGCCGACGACAAGGATATTGCGATAGGCACCCGTCTCCATGAACTGGTAGGCGGTCGCCAGCGCGTAGACGAAGCCGGTGCAGCCGGTGACAATGGTCATGGCCGGGACGTTGTGGGCGCCGAGCATGGCCTGCACCATGCTGGAGACGGGCGGCGTGAAATAATCCGGTGACGAGGTGGCGACCAGGATCAAGTCGAGATCGGTGGATGGGATATTGGCCTTGGCCAGCGCCGACCAGCTTGCCTTGACTGCCATGGTCGAGGTCGTTTCACTGGCATCGGCTATGTGGCGGGCGTGAATGCCGGTGCGCTGTACGATCCAATCGTGGGATGTGTCCAGCGTTGCCTCCAATTCGTGATTGGTGACGATACGCGGCGGGGCATATGCGCCCCAGCCGGTGATTTTGCCATAAATCTTGGCCATGGCTATCCTCTTGAAATTGAGCACGTGGTCGAGCGTGCCGGAATCTTCCCAGACAAGATACTACAGAATTGCATTTTTCTCATCTTTCCCCTACGATTGCGCCATACTTCATCCCCTCGTGCTACCAAGAAATCCTATAACGCATGAGCATCCTCGACCAGTCGGCGCCCGTGCGACGTGGCGAAGAACTGAATCTTGCAGCGTTGGAGAGCTATCTCGTGGCTCATTTGGCCGGCGCCCGCGGCCCTCTGCTGGTGGAGCAGTTTCCCAGCGGCTTTTCCAACCTGACCTATCTGCTGCGGCTGGGCGAACGCGAGTTGGTGCTGCGCCGCCCCCCTTTTGGCGCCAACATCAAGTCGGCGCACGATATGGGGCGAGAGCACCGCGTCCTGCGCGCGCTGCACCAGGTCTACCCCAAGGTCCCGCAAACATTGCTCTACTGCGAGGATGAGCGTGTACTCGGCGCGCCCTTCTATGTCATGGAACGGCTACATGGCGTGATTCTGCGTGGACAACCTCTCCCCACCCTGGACCTGTCACCGGCGGCGATGCACGCCATTGCTGTGGCCGTGGTCGACAACCTGGCTGCAATTCATGCTGTGGACTATCAGGCAGCGGGGCTGGGCGATTTAGGCCGCCCAGCAGGATATGTGGAGCGCCAGATCCAGGGTTGGCACAGACGCTATCGGTCTGCGCAGACGGACGAACTCGTCTCAATCGAACAGCTGATCGACTGGCTGAGCGGCCATCTGCCGGCGGATTCGGGCACTACGCTCATCCACAATGACTATAAGTTCGACAATCTCATGTTGAACCCGGCCCATCTCAGCGAAATCATCGCTGTGCTGGACTGGGAGATGTGCACCCTCGGTGACCCGCTCATGGACCTGGGCACAACGTTGGGATACTGGATCGAGCCGGGCGATCCGCCGGCCTTGCAGGCTCTGCTTGGCTTGACGACGCTCCCGGGCAACCTCACCCGCCA
>CAIRNL010000179.1 GCA_903879975.1 uncultured Chloroflexota bacterium
ATGTGAATAGGGTCTTGGTCGGCCACGACGCGACGGCCTACCTGGTCGCCAGCCTCAAGTACACAGAATTCTTCAACCGCCTGTCGCCGGGAGCCCTGTTCGAGGGATTGACCTATCCCGAATACCGTACACCCTTTCTCTATCTGGCGACACAGCCCTTCTTCTGGCTCTTCGGCGCCAGCGCAGACAGCGCACAGGGGACCAATGTCGTCGCGCTGCCCGTGGTCGTCGTGCTGACCTACGCGCTGGGGCGGACGATAGCCGGGCGCCGCAGCGGACTCGTCGCCGCAACCCTCACCGCGCTGCTGCCGATGATGGCCGCGATGGCGCGCCTCTACTATACCGAGATGCACCTGACCGTTGTGGTGACGGCAAGCCTGCTGGCGCTGCTGCTGGCCGACGGCTTCCACCGGCGCGGCTGGGCGCTGGCCTGGGGGGCGCTGGCCGGGCTTGGCCTGCTGGTGAAATGGACCTACCCCATGTACGTGGCGCTGCCGCTGCTCTGGGTGCTGTGGCGCGGCGGCTTCTTCGGCGCCCAACGGGCGGCGTTGCGCCGGCTGCGCGTCGACTGGCGACGCCTGCTGCTCGCCGCAGCCATCGGCACCGGGCTGGCCCTGCTCTGGTACTGGCCGAACCGCGCGCTGGCAGCCGAACTGCCAGCCGGTGTGTGGATGCTGCCGGCATGGGCGATCCTCTGGTCGCTGGCCGCCTACGCGCAGCTGCAGCCGTCTTCGCCCGTGAACAACATATGGGCCGCCCTGCTCCTGGGTGCGGCGATTGCCAGCCTGTGGTATGTGCCGCGCTCGGACTTTGTCCAGCAGCTGCTGGTGATCGATCAGGTGCGTGCCCCCGAAGGCGCCAGCCCGCAGAGCCTGAGCAACTACACGCGCTACATCGGCTTCTTCTACAACGAACACCTCGGCGCGCTGGCATTCTGGGCCATCGTCCCGCTGACATTGGCGCCGTGGCTGGTGGCATGGGCGCGGCGCACAACGCTCAACCGGCCCGCAACCCTGCTGTGGCTGAGTACACTCTCCACCTATATCGTCCTTTCGCTGATTCTCCAGCACAACGCACGCAACCTGGTACCCGTGCTGCCCGGCCTGGCAGTCCTGGCAGCCATTGCCCTGTTCGCCTACCGGCGCCCCTTCCCGCTGCTCATCGGCGCCCTCTGGCTGGCGATCCTGGCCGCCCAGTGGGCGCTGACGACCTTTCAGCCGCTGGCCCCGCTGCTGGCACAGAGCCGGCCGCTCTGGATCGACTCTGACTACGTCGTACTGCCCGCCAGCGGCAGCACGGACCCCGGCTACTGGATCGAGCCGGCCGTGCTGGAGACGATCCGGGCCGAATCAGAGGGCATAGCCGGCGAGGAGGCCGACTCGCTCGGCATTCTCGTCGAGACCTGGGAGGTGCACCGCGGCCTCTTCCGCTACCTGGCCGAGCGCGACAAACTCAACCTCACCATCATGGCCTTGACGGAACCGGACAGCAGCGGCTGGAGCGACGCACTGGCCAATCGCTGGCTGCTCGTCAAGGATGGCGACAATAGCCACGTAGCGGAGCCGGGCCAGGCCGTGCTCGACCGCATTGCCGCCGGCGACCCGCTCTTCCACGCACTCTACGCGCCGGCGGCGACCTACACGCTCCCCGACCGCGCTACGGTCACCCTCTATCGCCGCACGGGGCCACGCCAGCCACAGGCATATCCCGTCATCACCATCGAAACCACGCCCATCGCCGATGCGTTGAACGAGTGGGCAGGCAGCAAGGGCACGCTGGTTTTTGGCGATCGCGATACGGCGTTGTGGACGGCGATTCACGACATCCAGGCTCGTTCCGTCCGCCTACCCGATGCCGCCGGCGGCGATCTCGCCGCACTGCAGGCCATCACGGGCACTGTCTTCGTGGTGACTCGCTACGAGCGGGGCGTACTCGATGCATTTGTCGATGCTTTCCCCGCACGCGATCTCTTCTCCGGCGACAGCGCGCTGAGCGTCTACAGCCGGCCGGCGATGCCGCTGCAGCAGCGCACGGTGCCGTCGCCTTGGCAGGCCTTTGCCTTCGAGGAATTGCACACACTGCCGGCGATCCAGGCGGGCAACGTGCTGCCCGTGGAGATGGTGTTGCACCCGCTGCCGGCCACCCCCCTCGCCCTTTCCGTGCGCCTGCTGGCCGCAGATGGCAGCGTCGTTGCTCAGCACGACACGCCGCTGCTGGAACGCGTGCGGCTGGGCCTGCTGGCGCCGGCCACGCTGGCCCCAGGCACGTACACGCTCGCCGCCGTCCTCTACGCCCCCTCAACATTGGCCGTCGTGCCCCAACGCGACGGCGGCGAAGTGGGCGTGCTGGCGACAATCGACGTCACGGCTGCGGCAGAGTAACGCACAGCCACCCTTTTCGTGATATTTTTGCAGCTGCGCCGATCCCCGCATCGGCGCAGCTGAATGGTAAAATGGACGGCCATGACAAATCGTTGGCTTTTGATGGCGCTGGGCGCCGGCGCCGTAGCAAACACACTGCTCTTCGTGCCGCTGCCACCGCTGGTGCAGGCCCTGGCCGTGCTCGTGCTCGCTGGATTCTTGCCCGGCGCGCTCTGGGTCGAAGCATTGCTGGGGCAGAGCGCCACACGCCCCGACTGGCTGGAACGCATTCTCTACTCGACCGCGGCAGCCTTCACCGTCATGGTGATGGTCATGCTGCTGGTCAGCTACTGGCCCGGCGGCCCAACCCAACTCTCCACGTTGATCGCCTTCAATGCGCTCAACCTGACCTTGCTGGGCTGGGTGTGGTGGCGCAGGCGCAGCATCGCACCGGGCGAGCCTGCCTGGACCCTGGATATCGACCGGCGCTGGTTCTGGATGGGCATGATCACCTTGCTCGTCGTCGGCGCTACCTTCCGCTTCGTGGGGTTGGGCTACTCGGACTACCAGGGCGACGAGGCGCGCGCCGCCCTGCGCGCCGCAGCCGTGATCCAGGGCTACGAAGATGTGCTGATGCTGCACAAGAAGGGCCCCACAGAAATTCTGCTGCCCACGGTCCTCTACACGCTGACCGGCCACCTGACCGAGCAGACCGCGCGCCTACCCTTTGCCGTGGCCAACCTGGCCGGGCTACTGGCCACCTTCGTGCTGGGCTGGCGGCTCTTTCGCCCGCTGGCCGGCTGGATCGCAGCCATGTTGCTGGCGCTGGACGGCTACTTCATCGGCTTCGCCCACATCGTGCAGTACCAGAGCGTCGTCTTCCTGACCTCAGTGCTGGCCGTGCTCGTGCTCTACCGGCTCTACGTCAAACCAGCCGCGCCGGCGCGCTACCTCTCCCTGGCAGCCGGTCTGCTGGCGACCGGCATCCTGTCGCACTATGAAGGCGTACTGGCTGCGATCCCGGCCGCCTTCCTGCTGGCCATGATCTTCTGGAAGTACCGCGACCGGTGGCGCAGCTTGCTCGGCGCCACGGCAATGGCCACGGCAGTGGGCGCGGTGCTGCTCGCCGGCTTCTATGTCCCCTTTATTGCGAACGAACGCTTCGCCGCCACCTACACCTATCTCACGGACCGGCGCATCGGCGGCAGCCCACCCTACAATAACCTCAACGACGTCTTCCTGCGCACGACGCTCTACAGCACGACCTACTACGTGCTGCTGCTCATCGGCCTCACGCTCCTGGCAGGGGTGCGGGCGCTGCGCCAGAACTTCAGCCGCAGTGTGGGGTGGCTGCTCTCGGCTGCGGCGATTGCCGTTGCCGTGCTCACGCTCTTCCGCCCCGACTGGCTCACCATCGGCGGGCGTGACTGGATCATCGTGCCCATGACCCTCCTCTTTGGCGGCGTCATGCTGCTGCCGCGCCAGCGCATCGAGAACCGGACGGCCTGGATCTGGTTCGGGCTGATCATGATCCTGGCGCTCTTTCTCACCGAAAAGCCGCGCACACACGTCTATACTTTCTTTATGCCGTGGGCTTTGCTCGCGGCCGACGAACTGTCGCTCATCTGGGCATGGCTCCGCTCACGCATCGGCTTCAAACCGGCCGCAGCGCTCGGCGTGGCGACGGCCGCCATCCTGATCCTCGTCTTTGGCAACTACGCCTTCCAATACTTCTTGAACCAGACCGAGGTGATGCTCAACTACGCCGCCAAGAAGCCGGCAGGCTACTGGGTAGTCTACGATGAACCGGACAACAAGGCGCGCTTCGGC
>CAIRNL010000180.1 GCA_903879975.1 uncultured Chloroflexota bacterium
GGCGCAGTGACCGCCGCTGTGGAGGCGTTTACAGCCGCGACCGGCGCTTGCGCCGCCGGCTCCGCTGGCAACTCGGTATCCGCTAACTGCGGTATACCCTCCAGCGAACCGCTCAACACGGTGAGGTTCGCAAAGACCCAGGCCGCTTCTTCGCGCCCCGGCACACGGACTTGATACCACGTAGCACCCGGATTCAGACCAACGATTTCAAATGTGGAGCCAGCTGCGACCGATGTAATCACGGGAAAGTTGGTGCCTGGCCCACCCCGCACATTCATCCGTGCAGGCACAATGGTTGCACCGGGAACGCCAGCGGGCAGCACAGTAGCTGCACTTGGCTCAGCTGTCGCAGCAGGCGTAGCTGCGGGTAGGGCAGAGGCTGTCGATTCTGCTACAGTCGCAGTACTGCCGGTACTCACATAAACAGCATAAAGCCAGCCGGATCGCCCGTCCTGGGTCTTCACTTCATACCAACGCCCGTCGTCGCTGGCTGTCACAATCTCGACCTCCGTACCCTGAGACAGCCGCCCGGCAACTGGGGAAGAAATGCTGGGATCAGCGCGGAGATTGAGTCGTACAACCATGACTTCGCCAGTCATGGGCAAGGCCGGCGAACTCTGCGCAACAGCCTGCGCAGCCAATCCGATCGACAGCATGAATGCCAGGACAAGCGAATGGATGACCCTATACCCCATAGGCTGCAGTAACCTGAACAAGGAGTTTTTGTTCATCAGTCTGTTCCCTTGGCTTTGCATAGCTCGACGCTCTACAACTGCCTAGCGCCTTAGCGTACAGAAAACGAAATGCCGGCAATACGGCGCCTAATGCGCCTGCCTGCCTATAGCGATAGCAGGTGTGGAAAGTGCTGGAGAGCACGACAACTGCTTGTGATTTGTATAGGGTAGGGGCGACGCTTGCGTCGCCCCCTGAGTTCTGTGACCTATCGCTGGAGAAGCTGGCTATTTGGGCATCTGCGCCAGCGCTGTGTAGGCCGGCAGCGGATTCCAGCTCGGATCGACAATGCCCCACTGCGCTTTTTCGGTGCCGTTGGCAACGACGCGAAAATTGAGGTTCCACAGGAATGCCGGACCGACCCACCCCCAGTTGCGCATCATTTGGTACGCCTCGACCGTCCACTGCGCCTGTTCCTGATAGTCATTGTCGTCAGCATATTTGTAGGACGGATTAAACGCACCCCCTGCAGCCCAGCCAAATTCAGTGGGCCAAATCTGCTTGTTACCGGCGCCGTAGACATTCATGATGTTGTAGTAGCCTTCCATCGTGCTACGGAAACTCCAGGAATGGTGGGGTGAATCACAGGCGCCGTTGAAGCTGTTCCCGGTCTTCTGAATTGCCTCACACGCGCCCTCCCACGTGACGGATGGCGGCACGTTGTAGCCGCTCGGGTGAGAGCCTACCACATCCAGGTAATTATTGGCGCCCGCTTTGAACATTTCCTCAAGATAGGTGAAATCATCCATCGCATAGGGTGCATTGTTGCCAGCAGGCGTGAGGGCACCGCTCACTACGATCATCGAGGGGCATGCCGCCTTGATCGCATTGTAGGCTGCAGCGAGCAGTTGCACGTATTCTCCAGGGTTCAGCGGTTTGTTGCCCCACTCATAATGCAGGTTCTGTTCATTCCAGACCTCAATCGCTTTGAGCGACTTACCGCAGTAGCGTCCGGCAATGGCACCTGCAAAGTTGGCATATACCTGCGGATCCTGGGACGGGCCGCCGACACTGCCGTCGAATCCTGGTTCCCGTGCCCATCCCGGCGCATTGACTACGCTGAACAGAACACTGACGCCTCGGCTACCAGCTGCATCGACAATTTCATCCATCCCAGGCCAGTCAATCTGACCTGGACCACTCCCTTCAAACCGCTTCCACTCAATCTGCTGTTTGATCCAGTTGAAGCCCAAGCCACCGACAGAATCCAGAATCGCAAAGATTTGCCCATTATCGACAGCGTGTACCTGGATACCGTACCCGAATGGAGCACCACCTGAAGATGCTACAACAGGCGCAGGCGCGGCAGCGGCACTCACAGCCGGTGCTTCAGCCGGAGCAGCGGCCGCCACCGGCGCTGCCGCCGCCGGTGCTGCTGCAACCGCAGGGGCAGCCGGCGCCTGTGGCAGATTCCCGACCACCGCAACCGCATTGGGGTCCCCATTGGTCGTAGCCAGCTGCGCAATCACCCAGCCATTGCCGCCGTCAAACTCGACCTGCCACCAGTCGGCGCTGGGTGTTTTCCCAATGACCTTATGATTCGAACCGGGCAGAATCTGGCCGAGGACGGCAAAGCCAGTCCCCGGTCCACCTCGCACGTTGACGATCTGATTGACATTTAATGATATGTCGGCAACCGACTCTGCTGCAGCGGGTTCCTTGGCAGCTGCCAGGGAAAGCACAGCTGACTTGGGAGCAGTCAGGGCAGTGCCATTGGCATTTACCAACTGGGCGTCAACGCGCATCTCGCCAGCGACCGCTTCAGCCGGCATGGCAAAATCGACGCTGGGGCTGTCAAGCGGGCGAATCTGCTGGCTGACCACACTGCCGTCCTCACCGTAGAGCGTGTAGGCAACAGCCATCTGTGCCTGAGGTGCAGACGAGGTCGATTCACCCATCTGGAAACGCTGCAAGACTTGCATCATCGCTGGATCGACATCGCCGTTGGCTGGCAGATTGAGGCTCACATTCGTCACGTTGTACGTGCGCAACAGATCGAGCTTGTGACCAAGACTGCCGGCGCTCTCCACATAGACGGTGCGCAGCAGCCCCTGATCGTCCGTATAGGTGTAGAAATAGATGCCAAGCTGGTCATCCCACTGCACTTGCCCTTGCAGACGAGGGTTGTCGAGGCTGATCGAGACGCTGTTGTCAGCACCTGTTTCGGCGGAAATGGTGCCGAGCAACGGCTGGAGCGAATCCTGGTACCCCTTGAGCAACAGGTAGTTGCCGCTGCGTTCGACCGACTGTCCCGCCAGTTCGATGGAGACCTTGCCCGGTTCGACCTGGTCAGTGGCATAGGCCAGCAGCAGTTCCATCTCGCCGCCGGGGGCATAGGCACGCGGGTCGAGGGGTGCAGGGATGATCAATTCGTCGACTACCTGGCCCAGCCCACGCCAATCGTAGCCACCCGTGTTCCATTCTTCAGCCGAGACAGGCGTTGGCGGTTCCACACGCACGGCCAGCGTCTTGTTGGCAGCTCGTAACCGCTCTGCAACCCGATCGATGAAACGGACGTAGTCGGCACGCGCGCTCGGCACGGCATCGACGCCGCGGTAGTCGATCTGGAGTCCCGGATATCCGTTACTCACCACGAGTTGTTCTAGCGTGGCCAACTGGTTGTCCTGCAAACCAGGATCGACCAGAAGGTTGTTGATCAGATCGGTGCGCACCGTCTGCGCCTCGACATTCGTCACGACCGGGATCGTCGTGCCCGAATTAGGCGGAGCCTGACCATCCAGCCCACCGTCACCACGCAGAGTCAGCGTACCGCGTGTCGCATTCGTGTAGACGGCATTCTGCGGCTCCTGGCCGTCGAGTCCCAGGTTTAGTGTCACCGCCGGTACATTCGCCAGCGATTGCACGACCATGAAGTTCTCTGGCACATAGTCCAGACGAGCCTCGACAACATCCGCCTCCACCAGCACGGCCGATGGCACAAAGCGCCACGTATCCCCAGTCCACTCGTAAAGTGACAAGGTCTCATAGGGCAGGCTGTCGTTAGGGATCGGGATGGTCACAATCACCTGTGCCGGAGCACGTCCACGCAGTTCGATATGATAGACCGGACTCTTGGCAATGAGTGTGTCGGGCAGGCTCTGGGCAGCTTCATAAAGCTCGTCTCCAGCCTGTCCCTCAATAAAGTCCGCACGCGGTGTACTATCGATTTGCGCTTGGAAGTTAGCCAGGACACCTTCAGCAGGGAAATTGACGGTTGTGCCGTCTGAGTCCTGGATGGCACCGCCAGTATTGGCGCTGATGCGTTCAAACGTAAAAGACTCGAGGCGGTTAAGTAGGCTGATTGGAGGAAGCAGCAGAATAGCCACGATCAATCCGGGGATCAAGATGAACGTGACTAGCCAGGCTGCTGGCCCCTCGAGGATACGGCCCGTGCCGCTCGAGGACGAGCGCTTGTCTAGCCGAGTGTTCTGCATACTGATATCACTCCTTATAATTCGACAATGTACCGCTGCCGTTCGCGCCGACTACACAGCTGCTCGACGACGCAAACCTTCCTGTGCAAAGCCGAAATTCCATCGTTGCTCGAATCGACCACCAGTGCTGCAACCCCCAGACCAAGGGCCTGTCTGACATCGCATGCAAGACGATTCGTTTCACTGGATGAGCGCACACTAACCGGACGGACCTCGTGCTGTCATCTTCTGGCGGTCATCGGCCATTTGCTTCGACAACCAAAGCAACCGACTCCAGGCAATACAGTCAAGTCGCTATCATAGCATACGGAAATTCCCGCGCAAAAATCATCGGCATAGAGGGCGATCTGGCTTCTGGCCACTCCCTAAAGAAAATCCGATACAATCTATGGCTGAATATGTAATTCGTCTCCCAATTCCGGCGATGGTATACTCCACCTATGTCGTATGAACTATCCGATACCCAGACCCACGCACCTTCCGCGCGCCCACGCGCGTGGGTGGAACGATTGTTGTTGGTCGCCTTCCTCTTCTGTCTCATCATTGGCCTGGCAGCCCTTGTCGCACTCATGGCGTTGCGCAACAGCGACCAACCCTTGATGAACGCAGACCCGCTGCAATTGGTTCGCAACGAGTCGATCTTGCCCCAACTCGCCCTACGCGAACTGGCTGGCGATGCCCAAGGTGGCCTGGCGATGCAGGCGATGCAGGCTGGGCAACTCGAGACAGCCCGCGCAGCCCTCACCTATGCGACAGCGATCCCTGCCATAGAACATGCCGGGCGCCTAGCGCAGCTTGGCCGTGCCTATCTGGTTGCCGGCGACCTGACTGCAGCAGGCCAGGTGTTTCGTCTGGTCGTGCCGCTTGCCGTACTCAACAGTACCATACCGACACAAGAACGCATTCAACTCCTGCTCCAGGCAGCCGACGGTCTGGCCGGTAGCGACAATCTCGACCCTGCGCGCAATGCGCTGGTACAAGCCCAGCGCATCGCTGTGCAGGTGCCAGCTCTGATGCCGGCCCAGCGTGCCGACCTCTTTGCTGAAATGCGGCGCGTTGCCGAGAAACTGGACGATGTCGCACTCGAACAGCAACTCGCAGATCTGGCGCGTAACCCCTATCTTCTCGGCAGCGGGGTGATGATCACACCAACACTTGCGACGCTTGCCCAATCTTTACCCTACGATACCCTGACGCAGGAGAAAATCGCCGCGCGCAAGCAGGCAGCCAGGATTTTCGCTGACCGCATCGCGTTGACGGACGGCGTCGATATCGAGCCGGAACGACAGGCTCTGGCCCAGGCCCTGCGTGAGGAAGACCAAGCGCGCACTCAGTTCTATGATAACCCCGGCGCTATCTCACGCAGCCAGCAGTTCTGGCTGCCGCTGGACGAGCGAGCCTGGCTGATCACCAGGTTACGGTTGGCAGATGGCGCTTACGGCATTGCCGTGGTGCCGGAGTGGGAGGCGGATCGCGCCACGATCGCCGGCCAATTGGCAGCTCTAGACGCCTATATCGATACCCTGATGCGCTCCCTCGCCGATAGCCAACTCTCGCCGATCGAGCAGGCAATGGCGCGCATCGAAAGCCGACATTGGCTGGCAGAGCAGGCCGAACTCGGCCTCTACCCCGATGCACCGGTGAGCGATCTCTCCGAGCAATTACGCATTGCCCAGGAGGATTTGGCCCAGTTGGGATTGCCCCCCGCCCTGCCTACGGCCTATGATCCGAATGCCACGCCGCCCGGTTTCCGCATCCAGCCTGCCCCATGATTGACCTGGACGATCTGCAGCAGGTACGCCAGATGGATCGCCTGGGCCTGCAGGCGATTGCTGCAGACCCATATCTGCCCGAACAGGCGCTGTGTGCTGCGGCTGCCAGAGACAGTATCACCTACGCAGCTGAAGTGAGCGGACTGGCCCACCTGGCGGCTGCACTCAATACACTTTCATCCCCCACCAGCAGGGCGCTTGTACTCGCAGCCGGCGATATGCAGCCTGACCTCACATTCGATACACATCCAGCCTATACACTTGCATTTTTTCTTGCATTGTCCGTGCAATCAGCTGGAGTAGCGCAGGTGCAGCCGGCAGTCGATCACGCCTGGCTACGCTCCTTGCTGCCAGAGACGCCTACTGTCGACAATGTGGCTAAGCAGATGGCGCTGCGTCTCTATCAGCACATCCCACTGATCTGGTCGGGCGAGGCCTGGCTGAAGGGCGTTGGCGAAGACTGGCGCCTGCGTATTCTCTATTATGCCGAGAGCGCGGCCCTGGTTGCTGAAAGCGAAGCCATGCAACGGATGTGGAGCATGGCGCGCTTCCCGAACTTCTGGCCGCAGGGTGTCACTGTGGTGCACCTCGGTCAGGTCGGCGCCAACGCTACTCCTGCCGACAGCACACTCGCTACGATCCTGGCAGCCCGACGCTTCCCACGTCTGGAATTGACTGCGCCCGGCATAACGCGCACAGCAACTGCTCTCCACTACCTCTACCTGGGGAACTGGATCGCGCTCTATCTGGCTGCACTCTATCAGGTCGACCCAGCCGATCGCGTGCCCTTGCAGTTGCTTGGCCTGGCCTGACGGCACATGTTTCGTAGCCCATTCGGTGGAAATGGTTCAAGGAATGGGTTTGACACTGCCGACGGGTCGGGCGTATACTGTGACCATTCGATCGAATTTCGATCCATACTCAATCGGGAACCTTCAATAGAGTATAGACGTAGAATATTCTGACGATGGAATGCAGTTCACCGAGCCACAGTTCATAGGCGATTTCAGTCAAGGAGGACACGGAACGGTGACGATCAAAATACCAACTGTCAAGAGACGAATATCTGGTGGCTGAACACCCAGCGTACGATTGTGCCTGGGTGTTTTTGTTTATTTCCAATCCAGCTTGCGGCCCATCCAGTCAGGGTCGACTCAATAGCGTTCAGATTACCACAAGAAAGGATCGAATCATGGACTCAGCGGTGAGCAGAATCCTCAAGGCCAAGCAGTATGCGGCAGAACGCGACCATCGTGTCAAAGTGCACAGCTTCGAAGTCGAGCTCCACGGCGACAACCATAATCACATCGTATCCTATGACCGTAGCGAGTGGTCGTGCGACTGCGAAGAATTCCGATTACGCGGCGTCTGTGCGCATGTGATGGCCATGGAAGAAATTCTGGGCGACTCCGTAGAGCCCGCCATGCTGGCAACACCACACTGATTTGACCGGTTCACTCCCCACACAGGCACGATCTGTCTGGCGGCCGGCAAGAAGCCTTTCCGAGACCCTGGAGCGACCACGCAAGGCATCGGGGAGCGAGAAACTCAATAAAAGACGACGGGGGGTGAGCACTCATCCCCCGTCGCTTTGTCAGCCAGTTGTCATGTGCGCAGGCAGGAATTTGACGCAGAATGGTGCAGGAAAGCTGAGCTACTCCTGTCCGCCCAAGGGTTTGGCACCGCTTCCGTGCGTATGATATTCTGCAAGACGCTGCATTATTCAGCGGAGGAGTCATACCGCGGTTGAAGCGTAATCTACAGTTGGCGCTCGGCGTTATCGTCAGCGCATTCTTCATCTATCTGGCTTTGCCGGGACTTCACCTGCCGACTGTCGTCGAGGCATTGCGTACGGCGAACTACTGGTGGCTGCTGCCCAGCGTCGTTACCTATATGGTGGGTCTGTGGGTACGCACATGGCGCTGGCAGTACACTCTACGCCCGGTGAAGTTGGTGCCTGCCGTGACACTCTTCCCTATGGTCTGTATTGGCTATTTCGGCAACAATGTCCTCCCCTTCCGGGCTGGCGAGTTGTTGCGCTCGTACGTACTCAAGAAGCGGGAAGATATTGCGATCTCAACCAGCCTGGCCACGGTCATCATTGAACGGCTCACGGATGGGCTGGTGATGATCCTGTTTGTGTTCATTGCGCTGCCGTTCGCCCCGATGCCGGAGTTTTACCGCAACGTCGTGATTGCCATGACGCTCATGTTCCTGATAGCGACAGCAGTCTTTATGTGGATGGCCAGTCAACCGCAACGAGTAGAACGGTTCTACGCGTTTCTGGTGAACGCCTTGCTCCGTGGGCGTGTGCGTCAACAGATGGATGATCTCTATCATCGCTTCATGCTTGGCCTGCACAGCTTGAGCAAGCCGTCCGACGTCATCATGATCTTCCTGACGAGCGTGCTGATCTGGCTGCTGGAGACGGTCAAGTACTGGTTTGTCATGCACGCTTTCGATTTCTCAGTCAGTTTCATCGTATTGATGTTGATGAACGGACTTGTCAATCTGGCAACGACGCTGCCTGCAGCACCCGGCTATATCGGCACCTTTGATACGCCAGGCATCAAGACGCTAGAAACTTTTGGCGTAGACCCATCGATTGCCGCAAGCTATACTTTCACGCTGCATACAGCGTTGTGGGTGCCGGTGACGTTGCTGGGCGCCTATTTCTTCTGGCGCGAGCATTTGAAGATCGGTGATATCGAGGCAGCGCGCCGGGCCGCTGCCATGCAGCCGCCGAACGATCCGGCCGTCCAAGAGCTAAAGTAAAGGTCGATAGAAACCAGGATTGGCAAGTTCGCCCTCCCGGCAGCGGCGGTGTCCGAACATCTTGCTTTCTATATCCCATCACGCTAGCAGCCGAAACGCCGTACAGTGTCGCCGAGAATGGCGAGCAATCTGCAATACCAGATAAATTTTTTAGTTGTGGGAGTAACTATATGCGCAATATCGCAGTCGCAGGCACTGGCTATGTCGGTTTGTCCACCGGTACCTGTTTCGCAGACATGGGTAACAATGTGACTTGTATCGACATCAGCGAAGAAAAAATCGCCATGCTGCAGCGCGGTGAAGCGCCAATCTATGAGCCGGGCCTCAATGAGATGATTGTGCGCAACATGAAGGCCGGGCGACTGCATTTCACCACGAACTACAACGAAGCACTCCAGGATGTCGAGTTCATTTTCATCTGCGTGGGTACGCCCAGCGGCGTCGACGGTGAAGCCGACTTGCAGTACGTTCGCATGGCCGCCGAATCTGTCGCACGCTCCATGACCCACCCGCTGATCGTGATCAACAAGAGCACCGTGCCCGTAGGGACAGGCGACTGGGTGGCAGACATCATCCGCCGCAGCCAGCCAGAACCGATGGACTTTGCCGTGGTCAGTTGCCCGGAGTTCACGCGTGAAGGTTCAGCCCTGTATGATTTTATGAATCCCGACCGCGTCGTCATCGGTAGCCGTAGCCCAGAAGCCGCCGAAAGGGTCGCCCAGTTACATCTGCCCCTGCGCACACGCATCATTATGACGGACCTGCGCACGGCGGAGATGATTAAGTACGCCAGCAACGCCTTCCTGGCCACCAAGATCAGCTTCATCAACGAGATTGCTGTCATTTGTGAGAAGTTGGGCGCAGATGTACAGGAAGTGGCTGAGGGCATGGGCTTCGACCGACGCATCGGCGCACAGTTCCTCAACGCCGGGCTGGGCTACGGCGGCAGTTGTTTCCCCAAGGATGTCAAGGCTCTGGAGCATATGGCGCTCGTACACGGATCGCACCCGTCGCTGCTGCGCGCAGTCATCGACATCAACCGCGATATGCGACGCTGGGCGGTCTACAATTTGCGCGAGCTGCTGGGCGGCAAACTGGACGGCAAGCGCGTCGGCCTGATGGGCCTTGCCTTCAAACCAAACACCGACGATATCCGCGAGGCACCGGCACTGGAAATCGCCCACATGCTGCGCAACGAGGGCGCGCTCGTCAGCGGCTACGATCCGGTTGCAATGAAAAATGTAGCACGGGTCGACTCAACTATGCGCCTTACCGAGGATGCGTACGACCTGGCCGAGAGTGCCGACGCTTTGCTCGTCTGCACCGAGTGGAATGAGTTCAAGCAGCTTGATCTGCTCCGGCTGCGCGGGCTGATGGCCAACCCGCTCATTGTCGACGGTCGCAATATCTACGATCCGGCTACCATGCGACATTATGGCTTTGTCTATCGCGCAGTAGGCCGCGCCAATTCGATCTCCAACGGCAATTGAACGCAGCGGGCGAGAATACGCTGGCGCTTCCGTGCCTGTCCCTTCTACGCAGCCTGCCCACTGCAAAGTCCGGTGAGGAATCTATGCCGCTCGACAATTTGTTCCGATCCTCGTTCGATAACGGTCTGCAGATCATCCTGCGGCCAAGCCAGCGCGCCCCGGTTGCCAGCTTCTGGCTTTTCTATCGAGTGGGCAGCCGCAATGAGATACCTGGCTATACCGGCATCAGCCACTGGGTGGAGCATATGCTCTTCAAGGGCACGGAGCGTTACCCACGCGGCGAGTTCGATAAAGCAGTGGCGCGCGCAGGCGGTATCTTCAATGGTATGACCGGACAGGACTGGACCGTCTATTTCGAGACCTTCCCAGCCGAGCGCATCGAACTGGCGCTCCAGGTGGAGAGCGACCGCATGGCCAACGCAGTTTTCGATGCGGCGGAGACGGAAGCCGAGCGCACCGTCATTCTCAGCGAACGCGAAGGCAGTGAGAACAGTTACTTCTACCGACTTCAGGAAGAGACCCAGGCCGCTGCATTTCTGGCACACAGCTATCGCAATCCGGTCATCGGCTGGCAACCTGATCTGCTCGCTCTGACGCGCGCGGACCTGTATACCCACTACCGCACCTTTTACACACCCAACAACGCAATTGCTGTTGCCACAGGCGATTTTGAGCCGTCTGTGATGCAGGCGCAGATCCAACGCTATTTTGGCTCGCTGTCGCCAGGGCCGCATGTCCCAGCAGTGCGCACGCACGAACCGCCGCAGCAGGCGGAACGCCGCATTGTGGTGCGCGGCGAGGATCCCACATCCTATTTTTTGCAGGCATTCCACGCTCCACCCGCAACACACCCAGATTTTTTTGCCATGGTGGTGCTCGATTCAGTGCTCGGCGGCGCCAAAGGACTCGGTATCTTCGGCGGTAGCGCCAATAACCGCAATAACCGGCTCTATCGCGCGCTGGTCGAGCAACAACTGACCGTGGACGTGGCGAGCCACATCGGCCCGACTATCGACACAGGCCTCTTCACGATCAGCGCAACGCTGGCACCCGGCATCCCTCACGAACAGGTGGAAGAGGCAATCTGGCACGAACTCGAACGGATTCAGCGCGCCGGCGTCGATCAGGCCGAAGTAGAGCGAGCGATCAAGCAGACCAAGGCACAGTTCGTCTTCAGCAGTGAAAGCGTCACCTACGAAGCCTACTGGCTTGGCTTCAGCGAGGTTGTGGCGAGCCTCGATTGGCTGAATACTTGGGTCGAACAACTTTCTGCCGTGACCCCAGACGACGTGCAGCGTGTGGCCAGACAGTACTTTGCCCGCCGCTTGCAGACAGTCGGCTGGTACGTACCCGAGGAAGAGGCTCCATGAGCATGTCATCCACAATCCGTCCTACCGCCCTGCCGGGGCCGCAAACCATCAGCCGCACGACACTGCCGAATGGGATGACTATTCTCGTGCGTGAGAACCACGCAGCCCCGCTAGCAGTGATCCATGGGTCGCTGCGCGCCGGCGCCGTGCACGAACGCCCGGAGCAGGCTGGGCTGGCCTCTTTTGTGGCCGGTATGCTGACGCGCGGCAGCGCCGCCTACGACTACAACGCCTTCAACGAGACAGTGGAGGCGGTCGGCGCCTCGCTGACTGTGGCCGCCGACGTGCACAGCACCGACGTAGGCCTGACTGCGCTAGCCGAGGATTTTGACAATCTGCTGGCCCTCCTGGCCGACATCCTGCAATTCCCGACCTTTGCGGCGGATCACATCGAACGGCTACGGCGCATGAAGCTGGTGCGCATCCAGGAGCGCGACCAGGACACAGGCAGCATTGCCAGCCAACGCTTCTACACTGCGCTCTTCGGAGGAGATCATGCCTACGGGCGTGCAACCGGCGGCTATCTGGACACTGTCGTTGCATTGCAGGAGGCTGACCTGCGCGACTTTCACCGCAGATACTTTACACCACAGGGCGCAGTTTTTGCCGTATCAGGTGCCGTCGACGCGGTGCAGGTCACCGAACGACTCGCCTCCCTATTCGGCGCGTGGCGCGGGTCTGACGCGCCGGTGCACGACCGGCCGCGTCAGACACAAGGCGGCGGACTGCGCAATGTCGCACCGATGCCCGGCAAAGTGCAGAGCGATCTCATCATCGGCAGCTACGGCGTCGCCCGCCACGATCCCGACTTCTACGCTGCGCGCGTGGCCAACTGCATCCTCGGCCAGTTCGGCATGATGGGACGGCTCGGCGAGCGCGTGCGCGAGGAACAAGGGCTGGCCTATTACTGCTATAGTTCGCTGGTTGCCGAACAGGATGCCGGCGCTTGGCTGGCATCAGCCGGCGTCAACCCGGACGACGTGGAGGATACTGTAACGAGTGTCCTGGCGGAGTTTGCACGGCTAGGCGAGGAGACGATCGGCGCTGAAGAGTTGGCGGACAGCCAGGCCTATCTCACTGGGGTGCTGCCTCTGACGCTAGAAACCAACGAAGGCGTAGCCGATGCGCTGCTCAATATGGAGTGGTACGGGCTAGGACTAGACTACCTCCAGCGCTACAACAGCCTGATCTATGCTGTCAACGCCGACGATGTACGCCGTGTGGCACATCAGTATCTGACACCGGAAAAGTGCATCGTCATCGTGGCGGGGCCTGGCGACGATAGGGAGACAGCCACGCCATGATCCTCCTGCGCACTGGCGTCGACATTGTTGAAATCGAGCGCGTACGCCAGGCCGTCAACCGGCACGGTGACCACTTTCTGCGCCGTGTCTACACGGCGGGTGAGTTGGCCTGCTGTGGCCCGCGCATCGAGTCACTGGCCGCGCGGTTTGCGGCAAAGGAAGCAGTGGCCAAGGCTCTCGGCACCGGCATCTGGCGCAACGGCGTCAATTGGGTCGATATCGAAATACTCAAGGACGAC
>CAIRNL010000181.1 GCA_903879975.1 uncultured Chloroflexota bacterium
ATGGCTGCGACGCATCGGTCACGGGCGAGGTCGTCGAATGGCGCGATATCGAATTCGCCCGTGACGCCGGCGTTGCGTTGATCACCGGCGGCCATCACGCCACAGAGACCCCTGGGATGATGAGCTTTTATCACTGGTTCAGCCCCCAATGGCCAGAGCTGCAGGTGGAGTTCATCGACGCTGGGGACCCCGATCACTTTCTGCTGTAACCAGCTACTACAGCCAAGCCCGCGAAAAGGAAGACAAAATGCAGCGATTCACGTTCTACCTTGACTGGGTGATCTCTGGTCAATTCGCCGGGCTCTGTTGGGCGCAGGCGAAAGGCCTTTACGCACAGGTTGGATTGGATGTCGACTTGCACTTTGCCCACGATGGTCTAGCCATCGTGGACAAGGTGCTCGCAGGCGGCCTCTGCGCCGGCAGCAGTGAGGACAACCTGATTGTGAGCGCGGTCGCCGAGGGAAAAGAACTCAAGGCGTTGGGCGTGATGTTGCAACAGTCACCGCTGGTTTTGATGACGAAGCGACACTCCGGCATCCACGCCTTGACCGATTTGCCGAGCCGGCGGGTTGCCATGCATGCAGATGGTATTCGTATCTTGGAAGCTGTGCTACAGCTGGAAGGCATCGACAGGACGAGCGTTGATATCACTGAAGTAGCTTTTGATCTAGAGAACCTGGCGCAGGATCGCTTCGATGCCGTACAAGGATACGCGATGGCGGAACCGATAGAATTGGCCCACATGGGCATCGATGTGCAGCTGATCCCGGTGCGCCATCGACGTTTGCATCCCTATGCACAAGTTTTTTTCGCCAGCGGCGAATGCATTCGCCGGGCGCCGGCGATTCTCCACAGCTTCCTGGATGCCTCATTTGCTGGCTGGCGTCAAGCCATGAGCAATCTGGACGAGGCTGCCTCCCTGGTGGCCAGGCAGGCAGGTGGCGCGGCAGACTATGCCACAGAACGCCAGGTAGTTGCGACGATGCCCACCTATGTCGCTGGTACAAACGGCCTCGAGCTGTTCGGCATGATGGATATGGAGCGCTGGGCGCAAAATCTGGAATCCTACGCGCGTCATGGCATGACGCCCCGCCAGATGACGGTCGCCGAGGTCGTAGATGATCAGTTTCTCAAGGCGATCTATGGGACTGGGGACGCATAACCCAGGGTTCGGTCTAGGCTACGTGCTCGTGCTGGCGATTGAGCGTCAGCTTCGCCGTGGTCAGGTGCTGCTGGAGGTCGGCTGCGGTCATGTCCGTGTCACGGGGGGCAGGGCGCTGCCCACACGCCGCACCAGCGTGGGGGGCAGCCTGCTGCAGGCATTGCCCCCCACGTGGCAGACCTCGTCCTGCCCATCCACGCGGGTGCCGGTCTGGTCCGTTGCGCCCCACGACCTGGTGGCGAGGCCTGTGCGATGCACATCTGCAGCTTCATGTGCCCAGGTTCCATGCGGGTCCAGCCGCCGCCGCGGCGAGCTCATTGCGCAGCTGCAATACACATCGCTTACCGCATTTTGAGTATCACTGCTTTTTTTGACCGAAGCCTGTGTTGACGCACTCCAGGTAGATAGATACACGGCTGTCAATGAAGTCCTGCCAGAAGGAATGTCCAAACTGGGCAATCCCTTCTGGGGATATCTGCGGTTCATGCCAGACCACTTGTGAGAAGCCTGCTGCCGCCAGCCTAAGGTGGACCCATTTGTCAAGACACAGATTAGGCTAAAAATAAAGTCCAATCCTCCTTTCCTGGATGAGTTGGCAATTGATATGAAACGGTGAGGTTGATCCCGGCATGAAGACCACAAACTGACGAGAATCGAATGGATCTGATAAACTGAGTGCCGTCTGTGCGGAGGATAGGGCAACGCTGGAGAGCGACCCGAGCGCCGAGCAGATGGCGAAGTGGTTGGGGCAGAGATGATGCG